>CAYWBI010000056.1:0-20678 GCA_964456445.1 uncultured Calditrichaceae bacterium | reverse complement strand
TATTACTTTTTATTAATAATTGACGAATATTTACCGATATTGTTAAAAAAAGGAGAAATTATCATGGCCCGTACAGATAGATACCGACAGCAACATAATGAATTACTGCAGATTGCAACAAATATTAGCAATGAATTAAATGCATCAAAATTAAGCACAAATGCTTCTGATGTGCGTCGCCAATTATCTACTTTATTAGGTAAACTTTCTATTCATCTGGCAATGGAAGATAAGTCCCTTTATCCGCAACTTCTAAAAAGTACCGATAACCAAACGAAAGAGATGGCAAACAGGTTTATGAAAGAGATGGGGGGGATTTCTGCAGCGGTCACCCAATATTCAGAAAAATGGAAAACCCCTCAGACCATACAAAATGACGCAAATACTTTTATTCGGGAAACAAAGAGCTTGTTCAATGCTTTGGCGGCCAGGATCAAAAAGGAAAACGATCAACTATACAATCTTGTGGACAGTATATAGTCAACTACGAATTTTATGGCTACTAATAGCTTTATGGGGTTTAAAACTGTACGAAAAACAGCCTTTGCCAAAAATATGAAAGGCCGCGGGATCATCAGCCGCGGCCCCAAAATATTAGCCTATTGTTTTTTCTTTAACGTGCTCATTTTAAACGGGAAATAGGCGGGGCACCAGCCCATCAATGCCGTACCCAATGGCAGCAGGGCCACCAGCCCCCACCAACTTTGGGCATAATAGCCCCATGCAGCTATGACTACGGCAAGAACATAGCGAACTATTTTATCCGTGCTTCCAACATTCTTCATGACCCATCCTCCTAATTATGTGAGTTGACTTGTTATTGTATGGCAGGATTATATAAAAATCAAATTCGGTTGTCAGTAACTTAAGTTACAAAACCACTGAAAATCATCTTACAAAACGGAAGATTCATACAAGTTACCTAAAGGCTACAGCTAAAAATTGCCCGTTGTGGCGCCGGATATCCCTCAACGGTTTTTTTAGGATCCTGGGCATCCAAACATTTATATAGGGAATCATACGTCATCCATTCAGTGGCCCGTTGCTCATCGCTTGTCGTATAACCGACGTCCAACAGATGTATATTTTTATATCCACATCGTTTTAGCCAATTTCGCAAGGTAAGCGTTGACGGTAAAAACCACACGTTGCGCATACGGGCATAGCGTCCTGCGGGCAGCAGGCTATATCCGTCCGGTCCATCCACAACCAAGGTTTCCAAAACCATTTCGCCGCCCGGTTTCATTAAATCCCGTAGCCGTAACAGATGATCCAGCGGAGACCTTCTGTGATAGAGCACCCCCATGGAAAACACCGTGTCAAAGGCGTTCATTTTTTGCGGCAGGCTTTCCAAACCAACGGGTATGAACTCAATGGGCTCCAGAGGGAGATAACTATGAAAAAGCTGAAACTGCATGGCGTAGAGCAGCATGGGATCAATCCCTAGCACGGCTTTTGCTCCGGCCCCAAGCATTCGCCAGCAATGATATCCGTTTCCACAACCAATATCCAGCACCGTTCGGCCTTTCAATGGAGATATTTTTTCTGCCAGCCGGTCCCATTTTTTATCCGATCGCCACTCGCAATCAATCTCAATTCCAAAAAGATTGTAGGGCCCCTTACGCCAGGGATGAAACCGCATCAATGCCTGCTTATAACTTGTACGGACATTCCCCGGCAATATATCCGGCGTACCAATTTTGATAGACCCGCTATTTAGATCTTTTGAGATTTCCAGTTTTTGTGGCGGCAACAAGCGGTGGATTTCCTCAAGTCCGGCCGCCCATAAATGAAAATCACCATGGTTGGCGTCGCTGTATAAAGCGGGAGATTTCCGGTGCATTTCTTCGACAAACAATCGCAGACCGGTATGTTCGATATGATTTAAAAAGGGTTTATTGGAATACATTTCAACCAAATAGAGATGATTTTATTTAATTGCCAGCAAACTGACAAAATTAAAACATTGGAACCAAAGATCAACAGAGGCAAAACCCGCGTTCAACAAGCGGTGCTTATGTGTGTCCAGTAATTCCGGTACCAATACATTTTCCAATGCATTGCGTTTACCGGCCACTTCCAGATCGCTATAGCCATTTGCCTTTTTAAAGTTATGGTGCCAATTGGTTTGCCGCTGCTGTTCATCCGTAGCGGAAAAAATAATTTTTTCCGACAGGATCAATACGCCGCCGGGCAGCAGGCCATCATATATTTTTTTTATGAGTTTACCCCGTTGTTCAAGCTGGATAAACTGAAGCGTAAAATTTAATACTACAACTGAAGCCGAATAAATCTCCACATCCATGATATCCTGGAGCCGGACATCCACCCGGGTGTGCGAAGCGTCGCGTTCGATAATTTTTTTACTTCGTTCTACCATTGCCCCGGAATTATCCACGGCAATAATTTCCACATCCGGCTGATTGATGTAATGACGCATGGCCAGTGTTGCCGCACCAAGCGAACTACCTAAATCGTAGCAGCGGCTTTCCGGTTGGGCATATTTGGCCGCTAACACCCCTATCATGGCGATGGTTGCCGCATACCCAGGAACGGATCGGGCAATCATGTCCGGGAAGACATCCGCTACGTGAGCATCAAAAGTAAATTTGACTAATGGGTCCTGCGGCGTAGTGTATATTTGATCTTTCATATTTTTCATAATTTTAATAGTCCAAACCCATATGGATGATTTAATCAGACGACGAAGCCTCATTCATAGCTCGCAATATCTGCCAAAACTGAGCTTTATCACCGGCTGCTTATGCCATAAGTTATAGGCCAGGAGATTAAATGGTATATTTTCTGCCTGCGTTAACTTTCTTTAAATATTCCAACAGTGGCTGAAAATAATCCAGCATGGCTTTTGCACTTATTTCTTCTCCGAGTTTTTCTTTCATTAGCTGTCTCCAATCCACCGTTGCTCCCGGCTCCAACAACCCCTTTAAAAATTCGCCGACCGCTTTGTTGCCATAATAATTTGTGGAGCGCGGGTCTTCTTTCAAGATTTTCTTGGCGATATGATCATGGATTTGAAACAAAAGGACATAGGACAGCGAATAGTCATAGTATTGTGCCGCATCATTATTGATGTGCGTCTTCGACGCCGCGTCACAATATTCTTCTCCGCGGGCCGAGGGCGGGACAATCCCTTGGTATTTTTTCTTGAGCGCCCACCACCTAACATTATATTGGTCATGGGCCAAATTTTCACTATACAAATCATGTTCAAATTCCGTCATAACCCCGGCAGCCCAGGGTATAAATACGATATAGTTCAGGGCTTCCTTCAGCAACTTTTGCATTTTATCGGTCTTCACATTTTGCGGGATTAAATTCAGGTTTTGCAAAAAGGGTTTTTGCATGGCCGCCAAACCCATCATGCTGCCAATTGCCTCGTGAAAGGCCCGGTTGGCCCCCGACCGCAACAGTAATGGGACCTGTGGCCGGCTATAGGACAGATAATAATAGATATGGCCCAGTTCATGATGGGCCGTTTCGTACCATTCGGCATTGGGTTCCACGCTCATCAAACTGCGCACATCATGGTCCAGGTCCATATGCCAGGCCGAAGCATGGTTGTTCTTTTTATAACCGGCATTCTGCGGCGCCGGATATAAACTGGATCTATCCCAGAAAGATTGTGGTAATTTTTCAAATCCAAGACTTATGTAGAAACGTTCGGCCTGTTCCACAAGCCACGCTGCTTTCTTATGGGCCAGCACACCATCAAGATCGATACCTTTTACCGTAACCATCGGGCCCCAATCCTGGCCCCAGCGGTTCGGAAGCCAATCGGCGGGTAGATAATCAGGCACATCTTTCACATGATATTTTTTGGCAAGCGCATAGCGGGCATAGGTATGCAGTTCACGATACAGAGGCCAGATTTCTTTTATGAAACGCTGGTTCATCTGCATCATCTCAGCAGTGGTCATCCCATATTCCGAAACCTGATAGGAAAAATAATCCGGAAAGCCCAGGGCCTGAACGGTTTTGTTTCGCAACAGTTGCAACTTTTCCAGACCGGTCTTCAGATTTTTGCCCACTTCTTTACTGGCGGACCATGCGGCCCGACGTCTTTTTAAATTGTTCGATTTCTTTAAAATATCGTCAATTTGATTGGTGGTCACGGCTTTGCCATCGATTTTAAAATCAAAATCAAAAAGATTTTTATTCTGTACGGTTTCAGCCTTGATACGATTTTTAACCAATTCCGGGACAGATTGCGGGTTATTTGCCGCCATATAAAGAATGATTTGCAGTTGTTTTACCTGTATCGGCCTTAAACCAGCGGATTTTTTAAGGTAAGCCCGGGCCCGGTCAATATTTTCCTTGCTGCCCGTAAAACGCGCCAGGGCCTCATTGGCATTCCGGGTTGCTTTTTCCGTTGCGCTGTCACCATCAACAATATGTGTATTCGCCTTCCATTCCGCTTCGCTGGAAACCGTATATAATTTCTGATATTGATGGGTATAGGTGTCAAGATATGTCTGGACATCCTTTTGCAAACGGGCTTCCCCGGTGCAGGATAACATAAGAAACAAAAGTGCCGTTAAAAGGACAACACGCATAATAACCTCCATGATTAAAAAGGAAAGTTAAGCTTCCCTGCCAAATTGTGCAATTTTGTAGGTGAACCCGGTCCCAGGAAAAAGGGCCCGTCAACATTATAACGGGCCTTTTTTGTTTTGTGTGGGCTTATTTGATAGTGACAAAAAGACGATCGTGCATGCGGATCATTTTTCCAATCCTTTTCTCATCGATCTGTTCTTTTTCAAAATCGATCGCAGAAACATTTATGGCAAGCGTCTTGCTGTCCACATCTTTCAACATCTCAAGTATTTCCGCTTTTGAAAGGGTGACAGAGCCAATATTCTGTTTATATGTTTTTATTATAATTGGAAAATTTTCAAAGTTGAGCCGGACGGAATTCTGTAAATCCGTTTTATCCCCACGGGCACCGTTCCTAAACTCAAAACGATGGCCTATCGTTACTGCTACGAGAATTTTACTGCGGGGCGTTGCGCCTGTCCAGCTTATGTCGAGACCATTGTCTATTGACACATCCTGTCCATCACTTAAACTGCTTATCGTCAATAGATTTTGCGGTGTGTGCACAACGCTAAAAACCGGCGGAAAAACATCCGAACCTGTTGCAGAGAAAGTATAAGCGGCATCCGGGTTAAAAGTGATCTGACTAAACGGAAAAGCGCTAAAGAACCTCCGGCCACCTGACATACCATTATCACTCGAAGATGGCATGTTGATCGACAAGTAAACAAAATTATTCCGCACCCCGCGGAAAGGTTCCAATTGCAGGGTATCATCTGGGGTTGTCAGGGTTACATCGCCCATATCCAAACCTCCCAGATGAAAATAGGGACCGGGATTGACGTCCTGGCTAAAGGCAATGGCCGATGCATGGCCTATGGTAAAGGATGATTGAAAAAAGGGCATGCGGATCCTTCCCCAGGAAAGCGCGAAAAGCGCGTCCACACTGTCACTGACCGAGAAGCTGGGTTCCATATACCCTAAGTCATCATCAAGCCCCTGGGCAACGGACAATTCCAGGTTATCCTGCGTTGTACCCTGTTTCTCCTCCGGTCCGATCGCCTTTTGGCACGAAAACAGAACCGCTAACAAAATCAAACCAAAGGTCACTTTAAATAAATTGGCCATGGTGTACTTCCTTTCCAGTAAATAATTTATATCATACCAATCGTGGTCAAAAGCCTTGGCTTGCTCCCACGCTGTTAATTGAAATCATCAAATGCACCAAACATCATAAACATTTTTGCAAAAACAGGCTTTATTTTTGATTTGGTGATACGCTGTTTGTCCATTGATGTAACCGCCTGCTGCAAGGCCGTCAATTCATTGCCCTCTTCATGAATGGACTGCATAAGTTTTTTTGGCCTTTTCTTTACTAAAAGAAAACAACTCCCGATCAAACTTTGCATTTTTTATTGTTTCGTAGTCAAGAAGCGCTTGTGGTAAAGCATTCTTAATTCTCAGGATGTCGTCCCCGTTCAATGTTGCGGCTGTGCTCCCCTTGATGGTTAAAGCGATGGTTTCCATAGGCTCGTGAAATTTTGTAAGAAAGTCAATAAAATAATTGATATGATTCCTTTCACGCAGTTTCATAAAGATAATCCGGACATTCTCAAGAGTTTCATGTGGCTTTATCAACTGTTGTCCGAATGAAATTATTTTATTTGCCTGGGTGATATAGCCATCAATTGAATCAAAATCCTTTTTCCAGGCCGTATCCCCAGCAGGACTAGAATAGTATGTTTTTTTAAATCTCTTCCACTGATTGTTTAGTTGTATGATTGCTTTTTTAGCTGCAAGTGTCTTTTGTTGAGATGTAAAAGCCAGTGCCGGGATATAAGCCCGGTCGAATTCGACCATATCTTTTTTTATGTTTCCCCGGCCACAGGAAATGGCAAGCCAGGCAAACAGTAACATCAGAAGTGATGTAAACCACGTTTTTTGCATCATTAATCCTTTCATTCTATAATATTTAATTATCCCTGCGCATGGATCGTCGTTGATGTTGCATTCCCCGTCCTCCCGGAGGACGCATACGTAAGATCATCTCAAATAATTGTCGTTGTTGACGGGGATTTAGAAATGTCCGTGCTTTTAAGAAATGAACCATTGCTTTTTTACTTTGTCTTAAACGCAAAGCCGCCAGTGTGTCCAATACGGCGTTAATTTCGTCTATGTTACTTTTTCCGTCCCCGATTTTCTCCACAAGCATTTTTTCAGTGGCAAAAATGCTTTCTTGCAGGGGTTGGTTTTCATCCCGGAAGGCTTCCATAAGCGAAAAAAGTTTTGCCCTTTTAGGCCCAGGGATATTCAAAGAGCGGAAAAAATGTTCCTGACGTTCTTTTCTAAATTCCGGTGGTGGCATATCTGGCCGGGCAAAACGGTGATAGGCAAAGGTACCTATCACGGCCAGGTTTAGCGCAAGCGAAAATATAAGTACGCCGCTTAGTAATTTTTGGTTCATTTTTGTGCTCCTTTATCAAAGGTGGCGAGTATCGCCTTAAAATCATCGCTTAGGGATTCCTGATACAGGGCGCCGCTAAGGTCATAGACTGATGCATAATTCTGGCTCCCGGAAGATTGGGCCGCCAGGTCATCAAAACCATTGCCGATATAGACGCCTATCAACAATGCCGCGGCCCCGACCAGGGCGCTTATCCGCCAGCCGGGAAAAATGATTTGCAAACTATTTTTAACCAGTGCGCGTACCCGTGTCGGTAAAAAGGGATCGGCTTCAATATGCGGCGTGGGGGATTTTGCCCGGGCCGCAAGCAGCTGCTCTATTTTTTGTGGTTTCATCTTCCACCTCGTTCCATTTAAAGTGCATCCATCCATGGTTGTAATTTTTCTTTTAATTTTTTCCGCCCACGATGAATCCGGCTCTCCACCGCGCTTAAGCTAAGGCCAAGCTGTTCGGCAATCTGCTGATAACCCATATCTTCATAGCGGTACAGAACAAGCGGAAGTTTATATTTTGCCGGCAGTTCATCTATCAATTTACGGATCAGCGTTTCCCTCTGCCGTTCTTCCATTATGCTGTCTGCCCGCTCCGGTAATTCATCTTCCCACACCGTTATTTGACCGTCAAAACGATCATCCTCGTTCTCTCCTGTGAGTAAACCAAACAACGACATTTTTTTTTCACGCTTGATATAGTTGATAATATGGTTCATGGCAATACGGTAAATCCAACTGCTAAGCCGGGCCTCCTCGCGAAAAGTATCGATTTTTTCAAAGACCTTTATAAACACATCCTGGGTCAGGTCCTGCGCAACGGTGCGCCTGCCCGTCATGCGATAGGCAAGGTTTAAGATGCGCTCCCCGTTACGGGCATAAATCTCTTCAAAAGTCATGGGTGTATCTTGTATGATTTGGGCGGCATCCAATAATTTCATCCTTTACCTTGTTGTTAATTATTGGACAGCTCGATGGGCTAAAACTTGCAACATATCCTTAAAATTTGCAACAGGTAATATTGAAAACCCGGGCCCTTCATGACGGTTGATCACACTTTCCCATTTGTATCTCCCACGCCGCAGACCTATCTTCTATCCGGAACATTACTTCTTCAGTCAAAGGAATCCGGCATGAAACATATACTAATCACCGGTGTTTCCAGCGGTATCGGTTTTGTAACCGCGCGAGAACTTTGTGCAAGCGGCTATCATGTATTCGGCAGCGTACGCAGCGGGGAAGACGCCAAAAGGCTTGAGACGGAACTCGGGACAAATTTTACACCCCTGATTTTTAACGTCACCAATCCTGAGGCGATACAAAAGGCAGCGACGCTTGTTCAGGAGCAAACCGGTAACACGGGATTAAGCGCCCTGGTAAACAACGCCGGTATCGCAGTAAGCGGCATACTACAACACATAGAGCTGGAAGAATTCAAAAATCAGTTTGAGGTAAACCTGTTTGGCGTGTTGGCCGTTACCCAGGCTTTTTTGCCATTGCTCGGCGCGATGGCCGAATGTCCCTTTCCACCGGGGAAAATTATAAACATCGGTTCGGTATCGGGACAAATCGCCTATCCCTTTATCGGGCCGTATGTGGCGTCAAAATTTGCCCTGGAAGGTTTTAGCCACAGTCTGCGGCGCGAGTTATTGCTGTACGGCATCGATGTGATTTTGGTTGGACCGGGTTCGGTGCGCACGCCCATCTGGGAAAAGGAATCAGCCACAACTATCCAGGAACATTATTTAAAAACCGGCTATGCCCGGGCGCTCAAACGTTTTCAGCGGGAATTTGTAAAATCCGGACAAAACGGTTTGCCTCCGGAAGCGATCGCCCGGCGGATTATAAAAATTATCGAAAAGCGCCGGCCCGCGGTGCGCCAGGCCGTGGTCGGGCAAAAATTTACCCGCTGGGTCATACCCCGCTATCTGCTGAGCGCCCGCATGCTGGACCGCCTGATCGGGAAGTTGTTTGGGAAATAATAATTTGTTGGAATAAACAAAAAAAAACCGGCGCGGAAACGCCGGTGGATATGTGGGCTATTTGATTTTGACTTCAACACCCGGTTCAACGGTTTCGGCCACCTTGGGCAGGCTGATGCTTAACACGCCGTTTTCAAAAGCGGCCTCAATGCCTTCGCTGTCAACTTCTGACGGGAGGTCAAAACTACGGGCGATTTTGCCAAAACGCCTTTCGCGTTTGATCAGCGCCTGTTTTTCGCCGGGGCCCTTTTTCTCGCCCACAATATTGAGCTTACCGCCCTGGTAGCTGACCTTGATATCGTCTTTGCCCATCCCGGGCAGCTCCATGGTCAGGATAAAACTTTTACCGTTGTCTTCGATATTGGTGTGCGGCCGGATTTCGCTTTTTACCGTGACGTCGTCCACTTCATCACCAAAAAACTCTTCGAACAAACGGTCCAGATCACCTTTAAAATTTATGATCCGTTTACGTGGGCCAAAACTGCGCGGGCCAAAATTTACAAATGGCATGGTATGCTCCTTTTTTTATGAAATGTTGAAATGCCGTGCTTTCTTCTCCGGCAGATTTATGAATTTTACATTTTTAACAGACAATAGTTATGCCAGATACCCATTTCTGCCGATAGCGTAGTTTATGTACATACGCCCGTCATATTGCCGCTTTTATCGGTAAGATGGTCGCGGCATCCTGTCACTTTTACCCGGAAACCGGATTTATGCGTATTGTTTTACTGGTACTTTTAATACGATTTGTAAGCGGCGCCACCTACTATGTAGCCCCGTCCGGCACTCGTTTTGGCCCCGGCAGCCGGAAGGCCCCCTTTAATACAATCAGCCGGGCGTTGAAACACGCGCTTCAGCCCGGTGACAAAATTTATATACAAACGGGCATTTATACGGAACGGCTCAAAAGTTATGCATCCGGTAAAAAGAACCGCCCCATCCAATTGATCGGCAGGGGCCGTGTGGAAGTACGCTTTGCGGGGCAAGTGTTAAAAATACGACACGACTTTCTGACCATCCGGAATATTACTTTCAACGGACTGTGGGCAAATAAATCCGTGGCCTCTGTCGGCGGCAATTATATCACATTAAAAAACTGTGTGTTTAAAAATGCCAAAAGGGATTTGCTCACCCTGGGAAATATTCAACATATCACCATCGACAGTTGCCGGATACATCATGGGTTTAGCTGGTACCCGCAAACCCGCAAGGAGCCGCATGGCATCAGCACACGCGGCGTTAAACATTTGTCGATAACGCATTGCACGATTTATCAAATAACCGGCGACTGCATCCAGATATCGCCGACCCGTGAGGACTGGGACGCGGTTTCCATAGAAAATTGTACGTTTTATGTAGCGCCGATATCCATGGTGGAAGCGGAACAAGCCGGTTTGCCCAAAGAAGCGGTGGGTAAAATATTAGCCGAGAATGCCATCGATTTAAAAGCGCGTAAAAGGGACGACCCGGGAAAACATAACATTACCATCCGGAATTGCTACGCGCACGGATTCCGCTCCACACGTATTTCCAATGCCGCGGCTTTTAACATAAAAAATCCGGTGACCTGTCTTTTGGACGGCGTCACGGCCTATGATAACGAGATTGCTTTCCGGCTACGCCAACCGGCGCGGGTAACGCTGCAAAACTGTGTGATGTACCATAACGTTGTGGCGCTTCGGGCGGAAAACCTAAAAGAAAGCCTGACAGCCAACAACAACACCTTTGGCCTGAACAATAAAAAGCAGTTAAAATGGATCGGCCGAATGCCCCGGCGCTTAGAAATGTTCAACAATTTATTTGTGTCCCAACGGCTTCCGGTTCTGCTTGTAAGGGACCTTGTGCTACGGGCCGCAAATTGGGCCATCCCCCAAAGGGAGACCGACAGGTATTTTATAGACGCCGAAAATGGTGATTATCACTTAAAAGCCGCCAGCCCGGCCATCGATTCCGGTAAGGACATGGGCCGTTTCCAAATAACCACGGACAGGGCCAATAAAAAACGCCCGCAAGGCGCAGGTTACGACCTGGGGGCATTTGAGTATTCAGGGAAGCAATAAATCGTCTTACAATTAGATTTGTTTATCTTATGTATTTTATCTTCATTTATCAGGGAATTAAATCCAGGACTTCACGCACCTTTTGTGCCAACTGTACAGGACTGAACGGTTTGGGCAGAAAGTTTACCCCTTCGTTTAGAATGCCATGATGAACAATGGCGTTGTCCGTATAACCCGAGACAAAAAGCACCTTAATTTCAGGACGTAATGAAATGATTTTTTCAGACAAATCACGTCCGTTCATCTGAGGCATGATGACATCGGTGATCAGCAAATGGATCCGGTCATCATAATTATCGACCAGTTCAATGGCATGATCCACATCGCTCGATTCGATAACATTATATCCATATTTGGAAAGGAAGGTACGGGTGATTTCACGAACGCCATAGTCATCTTCAACAATTAAAATGGTTTCGGACCCACTATACGAAACCGGAGCAGGACGGGCATGACTGACCGGTTGTTGTTTTTCTTCTACCCTGGGAAAATATATTTTAAATGTAGTGCCTTTTCCAACCTCGCTATATACCCAAATGTTGCCACCACACTGTTTTACGATACCATAGACCGTTGAAAGGCCTAAACCCGTTCCCTTGCCTTTTCCCTTGGTAGTATAAAAGGGTTCAAAAATTCGTTTTTTTGTTTCCTCGTCCATGCCAATGCCTGTATCGCTCATGGAAATAATGACATAATTGCCGGGCGCAACCGAAAGATGGTACTTGGCATAATCTTCATCAAGATATTCGTTATGTGTTTCAATGATCAGTGTTCCACCCTTTGGCATGGCGTCCCGGGCATTTATGGCAAGGTTCATCAAGACCTGATCTAACTGACCGGGATCGGCTTTTATATTGCCGAGTTGTGGATGGAGCTTCGTATCGATTTGGATGTCTTCCCCGATAAGACGGTGCAGCATTTTTTCAATATCCGAAATTATGGAATTGAGATTTAAAACCTTGGGCTGGATCACCTGGCGGCGGCTAAAAGCCAGAAGTTGAGTGGTCAGGGAACCGGCCCGCTTTCCGGCCTGTTTGATCTGTTCCAGTTTTTTTATCCCCGGGCCATCATTTTGCAAATCGTATAAAAGAAGATCACTGTAGCCGTTAATAATTGTCAGCAGGTTATTGAAATCATGTGCCACTCCCCCTGCAAGTTGTCCAATGGCCTCCATCTTTTGTGCCTGACGATACTGGTCTTCAACTTTCTTATGCTCAGTGATATCATAAAGATAACCTTTTATTTCGACAAGAACACCCTGCGCGTTAAAGCCCCCCACGACATTCTGGATTACATAAACCGGTTTACCATCCTGGGTACAATACTCCATTTCATATTGCTCAAGCTTTTTTTCTTTTTTTAACAACGCAATAAATTCTTCCCGTGCCTCAGGATTTAAATAAAATGAAGCCATGTTCGCCTTTAAGGCTTCTTCAGTGGAGGCAAAACCAAAAATACGGGCGAATGACGGGTTGCATAAAAGAAGCTTCCCGTCGGGGGTGGAAATATAGTTACCCGTCAAATCTTCATCAAAGAGCCGGCGATATTTTTTCACAGACATCTGTAATTCTTTTTCGCTCTGTTTGCGTTCGGTAATATCGAATCCGTATATATTAACATAGTCGCTTTCTTTTACCGGAACAAAAACAAGATCAAGAATGCGGTCATTGCATTCAATTTCAACCTTCTTTGTTAAGCCAAACTTTAGAACATCAAGGACTGTTTTGGGATATGGCTTGGGCAAGGATTTGCCAAGCTGGATACCCCAGCTTATTATTAACTGCGAACTCGCACCGTTGGCATACATCAATATCCCCTCACGTGAGACCCTAAGTACAGGCGCGGTGTTTTCATCCGGAAATTTCGCCAGATCATGAATCTCTTTTTGCGCTTTTTTATGATCCGTAATATCACGGACTATGCTAATAATTGATATTTCGCCCTTTTCATCGGACATTGGGCTTAAACTGATTTCAACCGGGAACAGAGTGCCGTCCCTGCGCCGACCAAACAGCTCGAGCCCCTTTCCCATTGGCCGGGCGTAGGGGTTGTTGGCGTAAAGGACCCTTTTTTTAAAGTGGGTTTTGCGAAGGGGTTCCGGCACTAAAATCTCAACCGGTTGTCCATCAAGTTCATCCTTCCCATAGCCGAATATCTTTTCGGTCATTGCATTGGCAAAAACAATCCGCCCCTTTTTATTTATACTGACTATAGCATAAGGCGCCGAGGCCAGCAAACTACGATATTTTTTTTCACTCTCTTTTAATTTCTGCTCTGCCTGCCGACGCTCTGATATATCACGTACGATGATCTGGGCTGCCGGCCCCCCGTTCCACTCCGTATATGCGGCGTCAATCTCAACCGGGAAGACTCTATCATTCTCACAGACAAACAACGTTTCTATATGCGTGGCCCCCGAGTTATGTTTTATTGTGTTTTTCAGGCAAGACGTACAATGTTCAATTTCGTTCCTGGCGATCACCGTGTAAATATTGCCGCCAACAATACTTTTCCCCTTTTTGACATCCAACATTTTCAACATGGCCGGATTGGCTAACAGGATGTTTCCTTCATTATCAACAATCATTATCCCGTTTGGGGCAAGCTCCATTAAGCGGCGAAAGAGATCATCGCCTTTAGTAAGGGCGAATTCCTTTTCCAGCGTTTTTTTATGATCGCTTGCCTCTTGCATATTATCTATCCACGTTATAATTATTAGATCAAGATTTGTGTATAAAAGTCAATTTAGACAAATATATTTATAATTCAAGACAGGGTAATAAAAAAATTTCTTGCATACGGTGCATCGTCCATTCGTTTAAAACTGCTTATAAAACAGAAAAGGACAAAGTAGCGTTGCACAATCAGTACCGTGTAAAAGTCCTTTTTGAGCATGATTATATCAGGCTATGATTCTCATAGGGGCGTCTTTCGCTGAAGAGGAAGGCGCTGTTCCCGGCAGGAAAAATTAGACGGAGATTCATCAAACCCTATAAGAAAAGCCCGCTTCCTGTCCGTGCTCTCAGGACATTGTGGCTCCCGGCCTGCTGTTTACCTCTTTCCTAAACCTAAGATCTTTCCGTTGTGTGAAATGGCCAAAATAAAAAAGCCCCGGACAAGCCGGGGCCGTGGTTCAAAATTCATATTTGCGGACGGGGCATCCCACTTGACCGCTCTAAATAAAAAACCTCCTCAGGCTTTTTGCGCCTTCTTCTCTATTCGCCGTTCGCTGATCCCCGTTAATATTGAATAAAGAACGGGCACAACCACAAGGGTGAGCACGGTCGAGAAAAACAAACCGAAGATTACGGCCACACCCATATTGCCCCACCATTGCGAACTTTCCCCGCCGATCTCAAAGACATTATGAAAATCAAGGGTGAGGATACCGATAAAATCGATGTTAAGCCCGATGGTCAGCGGTACCAACCCGAGGATGGTGGTGATGGCAGTAAGCAATACGGGACGCAGACGCGTGCTGCCCGCCTGGATTATCGCCGCTATTTTATCCATACCGCGTTCACGCAGTTTCTGTATATAATCGATAAGCACAATGGCATTGTTCACCACCACCCCGGCCAGAGAGATTATACCGATACCGGTCATGATGATCCCGAAGGGGTAAAAGGTGACCAAAAGGCCAAAGAACACGCCGAAGAAGGAAAGCAGCACCGAAACCATAATCGTCACCGGCAGGATCAAGGAGTTAAACTGTGAGACAAGCACAAAAAAGATCAGAAAGATGGCTACCAAAAAAGCGTTGGAAAGAAAGGACTGCGCTTTTTGCTGTTCTTCATCCTGCCCGGCAAAACTATAACTGTAGCCCTGGGGCGTTTTATAGCCATCCAAAATATCTTTGACCTCGGCAAGGACTTCCGCCGAACTGCGCCCAAAGGCTTCACCGCTTACCGTAACCACCCGGTCGCGGTCCACATGGTTTACGCCGCTGAGCCCGGAAGTCAGTTCCAGATGCGCCATGTTTGCCAGTGGATAGTAGTGCCCCTTTTTAAAGATGCTCAGGTTCATAAGATCGGAATAATTGGCGCGGAACTTTTCATCAAAACGGACCGTGATATCATATTCGTCCTTGCCCTGACGGAAATCGGACGCCTTTGTGCCGTTTACCGCCGTACGGATAACACCCGCCACAAGCGAAGTATTGAGCCCAAACAGGGCGGCTTTTTCACGGTCGATACGGATGTTTATCTCCGGCTTGCCAATTTCATAATTATCTTTCAATTTTACAAGACCGGCCACATTCTTTATTTTCTCTTCCATGTCCTGTGCGATTTTATCCAGGATTTTAAAATTTTTCCCCTTGATTTCAATCATTACCGCCGATCCGGTCGGCGGGCCCGAAGGCGGCTTGGTCACGGATATTTTTGCCCCGGGGATATCCTTTAATTTTCCGGCAATTTCCTTTAGCGTTATTAATGAATTTTGACTGCGTTCAAAGCGGTCCACAAACTCAACCGTTAATTGGGATTTGTTAAAGGTCCGTCCACCCGCTCCGCTAAAATCGCCCTGATTGCTTTGATGGCCCACATCGGTTACAAAATAACGCATGTCGCGGGTTCCGTTTATCCGTTTTTCGATTTCTTTAACTACCTCGTTACTGGCGTCAAGACGGGTTCCATTGGGCATGTCAATCTTTACCCAGGCCTGTTTTGGCTCCATATCCGGGAAGAACTCAATACCATGGTTAAAGAAGATGAACAAAACCAGCATGCCAAAAAATGCCCCCGTCGCCATCAGCATAACATTTCTGCTGTTATTCAAGGACCAACGTATGGTGTTTTCATATTTTGGGATCAAAAAGTTTAAAAACCGTTCCCCCGCCAACTGGGACAGATTTTTTTCTATCTTAAGATAACGTGAAGCAATGACGGGATTAAAAACCAGCGCCACTAGTAACGAGGCGCTGAGCGTGATGATTAGCGTGATGGGCAGATAACTCATAAACTGACCAATCATACCCGGCCACAAGGCCAGCGGGCCAAATGCCGCCAGCGTTGTTATGGTGGAAGCAACCACCGCCGCGCCAACCTCGCCGGTCCCTATGCGGGCGGCTTCAACCAATGATTTGCCCTCGAGGTGATGGCGGTAGATATTTTCGATAATCACAATTGCATTATCCACCAGCATGCCCAGCGCCAGGATCAGGCTGAACAGCACCATCATGTTTAAGGTATAGCCAATGGCATCCAGCACAATAAAGGTAATCAACATGGACAATGGAATGGCAATACCAACCAGTAAACCATTACGGGCGCCCATAAAAAAGTAAAGAACCAACACGACCAGGATCAGACCGGAAATAATATTGTTTTCCAACTCATTAACCATGCGTCGAATATCCTTGGACTGATCGTTGCTGATGATGTAGGTGGTTTGGGACGGGAAATCTTTTGTCGCTTCATCCAGCAGAACTTTTACCTTATCGGCGATAAAAATAAGATTTTCACCACTGCGTTTTATTATGGACAGGGTAACCGTGGGCTGCTCATTTACGCGGGAATAACTGGTAGCCTCTTTAAAGCCAAAATATACCTCGGCCAAATCACGCAAATAAACCGGTTGCCCCTCGACTTTTTTAACAACAATATTTTTAATCTCTTCCACATTTTTAAACTCACCGGGCACGCGGACCGAATAACGGAGATTGCCCTCGTTTATGGCGCCGCCGGGGGTATTTTTATTTTCGTTGCGTATCGCTTTTAACACATCTTCCGTGCCCAAATTATAATATTCCAGGCGGTGGGCATTAAGATTAACTTTTACCTCCCGTTCCAGACCACCGGACAGACGTACTTCAAGCACACCGGGAATTTGCTCAAATTCATCCTGCAAATCTTCGGCGATCTTTTTTAAACGGACCAATGACTGTTTACCGACGATGCTCACCATCATGATCGGCACATTCTCAAAATTTACTTCCTGAATAATCGGTTCCTTCACATCATCGGGTAAATCGGGTTTGGACTGGTCCACTTTCTCCCGGACCTTACGTACCGCCTCGTCGATATCCATATCCGACTCAAATTTGGCGGTGATGGTTGTCATCCCCTCGATACTGGAAGATGTCAGATATTTTATCTTGGTTATTTCTTTCATCTTTTTTTCGATGGGATTGGCGACAAGGGTTTCCATATCTTCCGGTGATACGCCTGGATATGGTACTGATACGATGACCACCGGTTGCTTTATCGATGGAAAAGATTCCACGGGCAGACCGATATAATCGGCAAAACCCACAATGGTTATAATAACCAACAAAACAAAAACACTTGTGCTGAATTTTAAACTAAGATTTGTAATTTTCATGAAACGTCCTGATCAATTAGTAAAAAAACAATTAAAATAGGCGCATCTACAATAAATGCCATACATTTTTAAATAGAAACAGCTTATTGTATAACCTGCAAGGTATCTCCTGCGGATATCTGGCGCTGTCCTAAGACGATGAGCCGCTGCCCACTCCGCAGACTGTCCGTTAATACTTTGTCCCCGGAAATTTCACGGATATGTATTTCTTGTTTTACGGCCTGTTCATTCTCATCCAGATATACATAACGCCCCGTCTCCGATTCAATAATCGCATCCAGTGGGATAACAATGCTCTCGGCGCTGCTTTCTTTTAGCACACGCAGGTTGGCAACCATATATGGACGCAAAGCGCCTGTCTGCCCGGGAAGGGCAACTTCTATGGCAAAGGTACGGTTTTGCGGATTGATACTCCTGGCAACAAAGGTGACCGTCCCCTTTAAATGTAGTTGCGGCAGTGCGTCGAAACTCACGTCAACCGCGGCCCCTTTTTGCACATAAACGATAAAACGTTCGGCAACATTTGCCCGGACGGTGAAGCGGCTATTGTCCACCAGTTCAAACAGAGGCGACCCGGGTGTAATATAGGCGCCTAAATCCGGATAGCGTTCATTGACAAAGCCGCTAATCGGTGCGGTGATCTGTAATTTATCCACTCTCGATTTGGCCATATCCAGACCGGCATTTGCCCTCTGCAATGCC
Organism: uncultured Calditrichaceae bacterium; assembly: GCA_964456445.1. Classification (GTDB taxonomy): domain Bacteria; phylum Calditrichota; class Calditrichia; order Calditrichales; family J004; genus CAYWBI01. The sequence continues at coordinate 2,599 of CAYWBI010000056.1, read as the reverse complement.
AATCGGGTTGACTTAAACTGATTTTCCGAAATGGCTTTTTTGGCAAACAGGGCTTTATTGCTGTTAAAGGTTAGTTCGGCCTGGTCCCGAGCGGCAATGGCCTCTTTAAAAGAAGCCTGCAAAATTTCGTTTGTAAGTACGGCGATCACATCACCTTTATTTACAAACTCCCCACGCTTTTTATAAATACGTTTCAGGGTTCCCGGCTGCTCCGCCACAAGTTGTATCTGATTGTTGGCCCGCACGGTTCCGGGTACACGTATGAACTGACTGAAGGCCTGCGGTCTAAGTTCAAGAATTTTTACCGCAATCCCTTTTTTAACCGGGTTTTGTTTCTTTTCGATTTCCGCCTGGCTTGAACATGCATTGAGCACAAACAAAATCAGGATAGTTGTTAAAAGCAATACTATTTTTTTCATCATTCAATCCTCGTTAAAGACCGTCATTCCAACGGCCGGTTACTTTTTGCCAATTCAAATAAGCTTTTATATAATCATAACGCGCGGACAAATCATTGACCTGGGCGCGGTCCAGCAGCAAGCGGGAATCCCTAAGCTCCAGTTGCGTGGATAGTCCGTTGGCCACCCGGGTTTGGGCAATTTCGAATGCCCGTTGTGCAACATCCACATTTTTGGCGGCGCCGTTTATCCGGGTGTGCGCTTCATTAAGACGCAAACGGGCGTTTATCAATTCCGCCCCAACCTGTTGCTGTTTTTCCTGAAGTTGAATCTGTGATTTATAGGCGTCCACTTCCGCTTTCTGTACCTGTGCCGAGGTAAAACCCCCGGAGAAAATCGGGATATGTAAACGAACACCAACCGTATAATAGGCATTATCATTTTCGATTTTAAATAAATCCGAACGCCCTGAATAATTATAGGTAAAATTTCCCGTCAAATTAGGCAGGTGGTTGGCAAATTCCAACGACACGTTTTTTTTGCGCATCGCATACTCCAACTTCATTGCTTTTAAATCCTGACGTACGGTAAGCACGCTGTCCAATATCTGTGGAGCGGGCAGCGCTGGCAATACATTCAAATTACCTTTTAAGCTAAGCGAATCGGTAACCGGGATATCCAACATAATTTTAAAATTGTTCATCGCCAGTTCATAGTCTTTTTGTGCGGAAATTTTTTGAGGCAATGCATCCCGCCAACGTACTTCGGCCTGTAACAGATCATATTCCGATACGGCGCCATTTTGATAACGCTCTTTTGTTTGCAGATAGTTATCATGGGCGTTTTTCTCGGAACCAACCGCTAAACGATATATTTTTTGCAGGACCACTACCCCGTAAAATGCCTGTTTTACACCGGCCAGTATGGAATGGGACTGGAAATCGTAGTTGGCCTGGACAAAATCTTCGTATTCATAGGCAATCTTCAGCGCGGTGCCTACCTTGCCAAAACTATAAATGGTCTGATCCAGTTTGGCCGTGATATTGTAATCATTTTTAAATGTAAACGAAAAACGGGACGGTGATCCGGGGCCGCCAAAGCCCCCGCCACTACCGCCGGTATTGATGTAGAAATACTGGCTTTTTAAGTTTCGCGTATAATTAATGTCGCTCGATAATGTGGGCAAAGCCGATGACCAGGCTTCTTTAACACGTGCATCGGCCATGCGTTTTTCCGCCTGGGCCAACTTAAGGTTCTTGTTGTTTTTTTCGGCCATGGTCAGGGCCTGTTTAAGGGATACTTCCCCGGCAAACAGACTGCTGCTGATAAGCAGAATAAAAGCAGCTATCAGGGTATTTCGGATCATTATGCTCCTTTCAATCCGGATAAAATCAAACGTAATGTTTCATTGAATATCAATTCAGAGTCTTTCATTTTTCGTTGCCGCATCCAATCCACCGTTAAAAAGGACGTCATAAAGTTGATGGCCTTTAGCGTCACATCCACCTGCTCAAGATGGAAAAGGCCAGATTCTTTTCCTTCGAGAAGGATGGGTTTAAGTTCTGCATTTACCACGGCATGCAGTTGGTCCACAAAATAATGGCCATGCAATGTTTGTGAGCAAACAACTTCCGGTGTATTACGTAACTCATTGTGGAATTGTTTTAACTTTTTGAAGATATTGTTAAAAAAAAATCTCACCTTTTCATCGGCCGCAATGTTTTGAGGCATTTCATCGCCGATAGTGTCAAGCAACAAGCGGGTTTCCTCGAGAACGATATCATGGAAGAGTGTCTGTTTGTTTTCATAATAATAATAGAGGGATGGCTTGGAAAAGCCACAGCCGGCGGCAATATCATCCATGGATGTTTTGCTATAGCCAAAATGCATAAACAGCTTTTTCGCCTGTTCTTTAATGATTTGTTTTTTGGAAGCGTCGTTACCCGGCGCCATATTGACTCCTGACTTTTTACGAATATAGTCAGGAACTTAAGAAAAAATTGTGGCGGGTCAAAATAATAATCCCGGGCCGGGGGCCCGGGATAAAACATGATTTTTTTGGCTCTACTGGCTTTTGTGTGGAAATAGAATACGCCTTTTAATGAACATGAATGCTTCCCGATTGAAAATGAGCGAAATCCACTTAAATGGCCTCCGGGACATTTCGTTTCAATAAGCAAAAGTTACGGTCAAGTGAACCG
>CAYWBI010000055.1:0-21049 GCA_964456445.1 uncultured Calditrichaceae bacterium | reverse complement strand
CGGAGATTGATGCTCTTTTTTCAACTATTTACCCATAGATTTACCAAGAGAACCCTAAAACTTAACATGGCGGCCTGCCTTCTTCCCCAACGGGGAAGAATAACCAAGCGAAGGGCAGTGCCGTTCCAAAATCAAAAATCGGTGTTCCTTGTTCGTATATCAAGGACAAGGGCAATTGAGCACAAGATAAAACTCAACACCGAACATCGATCAACGATTGAAGATTTCCGATCTGTCATGATTGCCCCGTTCTAAAATCGAATATCGGTGTTCCTTGTTCGTATATCAAAAACCAATTTATCTAAACAAGACAAACCGAAACATAATATTGTGGCATGTTTCTTTTCCCCAAAGGGGAAAAATATCAGAGCGAAGGGCAGCGCCCTGGGAAAGGTTGAGCAACAGTAAAAAACCCTGAAGGGGTTTTATAAAGTGGTCCAACCGGGATTTGTTTTACAACGATCATTTCTTGCCGCTAAAAAATGTTCGTTGCACACGGTTTCCCTGATCATCGATACAAAGCAATTGATGTTTGCCAAACCTGAGGTCCAGCGCTTTTTCATTTTTGCCACGGGTAATACCAAGATAGCGACCATCGAGATACCAGTACACCTTTGCCTGTTTGTCTAGGTGTGCGGCGCGGGCGATTACCTTTTGATAGGTTCCGTCATAATCCCTTGGCACCCACAAATGCGCCGATTGGGTTGGATAAATGATTTTCAGACTATTCAATCCATGTTGCGCCGGACATTTGGGATTGTGCGGTAGAACCAAATTCACTGTTTTCCCGGAATTCCGCAAATACTGAATGACGTCCGCGGACAGAACCAATCGCTTTTCCTGATGATAATGCCCGGGTCTCCAACATAATGAACATACCTGAAATAATTCTTCATCATCAACAAACTGCGTTTTATGCCAGGGACAGGGTTTAAGAAGCCGCGCATCGTTGGGCACCTGTGACATTACGGTTAACGGACAATTTTCTGTCGCCCGGAAGCCGCTATATGCACATAATTTAATTGGTTTCAAATCGTTCTCCATTGGCTGAAACCACTGGACAGGTTTATCACCGGCCAGCATGTTAAATAAATCAAACAATACCGGACCTGCGGTGCGTGCCCCGGCCAAAGCGGCATTGCCTTCGCCATTGAAATTGCCGACCCATACCCCGATCGTCCATTGTGGCGTTACGCCTACGGCCCATGCATCCCGCTGGCCATAACTCGTCCCCGTTTTCCAGGCAATGGGTCGCTCCTGTTGATAGAGCTGCCAATAATATTCTGATCCCGGACGTTTTAGTTCACGGAGTATCTGCAGGGTAAGTGAGGCCGCACCGGGTGATATTAACGCCTTCTCTTCTTTTTTAACTGAGATGTTTCGTATATAATTTAACGCAGAAAATCTCCCGCCCCGCCCCAATCCACGAAACAATGTAGTCATTTCCCAGAGTGTAACTTCAGCCCCACCGATAATCAAAGGCAATCCATAACCCTCCGCCGGACGGAACAAATGTTTTAAGCCCATCTGTTTTAAATCGCTATAAAAACTATGCTGACCATAGCTGAACAATAAACGGACGGCGGGAACGTTTAACGAAAAAACAAGGGCATCATGAGCACTGATTAAACCTCGAAACTTTTTATCGGCATTTGAAGGCGCAAACGGACCATAGTAGGTTGGGATATCCCTTATTTTACTTTCTGGCAGAATAAGTCCCTGATCCATGGCCAGCGCATATAAAAAAGGTTTTAACAACGACCCGGATGATCGCGGCGCCTGAACCCCATCAACCATGCCATTGTTTGCACGGTTAAAATATTTGCTTGAACCGATGTAAGACAACACTTCGCCGCTTTGTGTGTCACAAACTAATAGTGAGATATTATTAATTCCATTTTGTCTGAGATAACGGTTATGACGTTGTGCTATCTCCTCGGCCCGTTGTTGGATTTCGGGGTTGATTGTGGTAAAAACCGCCCGGCCATTCAAGTCCGGGTTTTGCTGAATGCGCATGCTCAGGTGTAAGGCCTGTCGTGGAAAAGGAAATAGTTTCTGCGGAATTTTTTCGATTAGGGATAAACGCAGATTTTGAGCTGACAGAAATCCTTTTGCGGCAAGATGTCTTAATAGAGCATCCCGTTTTGATTTTAATCGCCGGATATTTTTCCCCGGCCTAAGCAAACCCGGTGCATTGGGTAAAACCGCGAGCAGCGCCGCTTCTGCCCAGGTCAGTTCTTTTGGTTCCTTTCCGAAATAACGCGCGCTTGCCGTTTGATAACCAATAATATTACCGCCATAAGGCGCGTGATTCAGGTACATTTGCAGGATTTCTGCTTTAGAAAAATGCATTTCAAGTCTCAGCGCAAAAAAGGTTTCCTGTAGTTTTTTTAGAATTGTGCGTTTTCCCGGATTGCTTATTCTTGCTACCTGCATGGTAAGCGTACTGGCGCCGCTGACAATTTTTCCCGCGGCAATATCTTGAGCCATAGCCCGTATAATTGCCAGGGGATTTATCCCCGGATGATAATCGAACCAACGATCTTCATACTGGATAACACAGTTTTTCAACTTGGCAGGAATTTTAATTGAATCCCGGGGCGGATATTGCCATTGGCCGGATTTGTTTAAAAATACCGATAGGATTTTCCCAGACCGGTCATAGACGATGGTTGAGTCATCATGTTGAAATACAGCAGATGGAGGGGTTAGTAAAAATCCAGCGAAAGCCACAAACAACATAAATAGAATTTTTGTTTTTGCGGACAATTGTTTAATTCTTTGATACAATACTGGTTCCACAATAAATGATGCATTTGAAAATACGGTGTTCCGTATTGCCTGTCAATTTGATGTTCCAAAATGAAAACGGTTATTTGTATGGTGTTTATCTAAAACGAAAATTAAATCTGACATTCAGTAGTCGTTAATTTTTTTTACGATTAAAATAAAGCGGCAGGAAATTGGCAATACCCGCATTGGCCCACTCCCCGCTTATCTCAAACGGGGCCGCTTGCGAACAGACACCGAAGGAATCAATAACTACCGCACTATCCACAAGACGTAAATAGGATGTTTGTTCACTTTCAAGTTCGATCACCTGCAGATAATCAGCGAATTTCAACTTATAGCTGCCGGGCTCGCTTCCAGGCTTTAAGATACTGTTTTCATCTATTTTGAACGGGGGCACATCGCTATAATGTCCAACAGGCTTCATGCTCAGATAGGGTATTTCATTAAATGGGGATGATTTCTTTTTTTTCATTTTACGCGGCAAATAACGAACGGTGCTCGTACGATATTTATTCTGGGGACGGTTGGGTTGTACAATCCAGCCTAAAAAACCTTCCAGGGAACGGTCATAGATTTCCTGCCGTGCTTTTTGCCATTGCCGATACTGTTCCGGGCTGTCCGGCGCTATTTCGCTAAATTGCGCCTGCACCTTCCAACTTAGTAATAAACGCTCCTTATCCCATAAAAATCCAACTAAAATACAATTTAATTTATAACCAAGAGCATAATTCATTATAATCAATGGTCGTCTTGCAGTGGCGGTAAAGACAGATCCGTTATTCTTAAAATCCAGAACTTCGCTATTCATAATTTCACAATGACGCGCCGCCTCGGTACGTCCGTAAAACAAACGTTTAAACTTTCTAAGTTCGCGCTGCCATTGATCCGTTGATAACGCTTCAACTTTTATGCTGCCGGCCTTATACGTATAGGGAATTAATTTAATAGATATTTTTTTTGGTACGTCCTCTTTTACATAAATATTTTGTATATATGTTTTGTAACCGACCAGTTGTACAACGATGTCATAAAAACCCGCGGGAATATTGTTTATCCTGTAATGTCCTTTTTCATCGGTCGCATTCCCCCAAAGGGTATTGGCCAAATAGACATTGGCGAAAGCCAGAGGCTTGTTTGTGTCTTTGTCATATACATAACCGGATATCGTATTGGCAAAGGACGAAACGCTACATATCAAAATAAATGCACCTATAAGAAAACGATTTGCATTTTGCATTGGATCTCCGGATTTTAATCTATGGATATATCAAACTACGCTTACTGTTTGGATTTTGTTTCGGTATGTTTTATTGTGTTTTAAAAAGTTTACTCTAAATATTCTTTTTGCGATATATTAAAAAATCGACATTTAAAATCAATGTTTATTGAGTGGAATGTCTGAATCCCCATGTAAAGTGTACTTGACTGCTGAGCAAAGGTATGCTTATCCGTTCACCGACGGTTTAAAACTAGCATGGTCATTTATTTTAAATTTAAGTTTAGCCGGGCGTATGCTCACGTCTTTTTATTTTATTTGTCGGCGTTTTTGCAAAAGGCGTTGTTTGTTCGATTGTTATATTTATTTTTGAGAACGAAGCCAATTGGGTGTTTACTTCAATACGTACTTGCTCCAATAATTCCGTGACTTTGGCCGCAAGCGCTTGTTCACTTGCTGGTTTAAAGGCGTTCTCGATATAACCATAATCGGGATAAATTTTGGCAACAATCTGTTTATCTTGTTGATAGACAATTGCTTCTTCTACAAAAAGTGATTCCTGGAGTTTTGCTTCAATTATTTCCGGATAAATATTTTCCCCGGATGGACCGACGATGACATTTTTAGTCCTTCCGGTTATAAACAATAAACCATCCTCGTCTAAATAGCCTTTATCACCGCTTATAAACCAGCCATCTTTTGTAAAGGTATTCTTAGTGGCCGTTTCATCTTTATAATAACCCAGCATAATATTGGGGCCTTTTATACAAATTTCACCAACCCCGGTCTCTGCATCCTTTTCGATAATCTTTAGTTTTACATCGCGTATTGCATGTCCGGGGGACCCGATCTTTTGTTCTTCCATTGAGGCAAAGGTTACCAGGGGCGAACATTCGCTCAAACCATAGCCACAACTATAGGGAATCCGGGCATATTGCATAAATATTTCCACCTCATGCGAGAAAGAAGCACCACCGATAATGACACAATCCAAACGGCCCCCAAGCAGTTGTTTTACCTTTTTCCCGATCAGACGATATAACAATTTTTTTGTCGTGTCCCAGCGGATGAGCAACGGCAAAATTGAACTTTTACGGATAATGGGCAATACTTGTTTGTAATAAATTTTTTCAAAAACCAAGGGAACTGCGCCAAGAATGGTGGGACGTACTTCCTGCATGGCGTTTAATAAAACCTTCGGGGATGGAGGGCGGTTCAGATAATAGATCGTTGCCCCGCAATAGATGATGGACAAAAAAGCCGAGGTACAACCAAAGGCATGGGCCATGGGCAAAATGGAGAGTATGATACTATTGGTGTCGATAACCCCAAGAATATCCGGCCCTTCGAATATATTGGAAACAATATTCCGATGACTAAGCATCACACCCTTCGAATGCCCTGTCGTCCCGGATGTATATAATATTTCTGCAAGATCGTCTTCGTGTATCGCCCCCTTTTTGTTTTCTTTTGGATTTAGCCTTAAACCCTCTTTTGCTTTTGGGGTTAACTTTGATATGTTTTCCCAATATTCTTTGTTTTCATCGTTCAAAAGAACGGTATAATCGTTTAAGTTAAAAATAAGCGGTATTTTTTCAAGCGATAGCAGTGTCAAAGACTGAAACAAGCTGTTGCTTATAAAGATTGCAGACGCACCGGAATGATTAATAATATGATCGATATCCGCATCAGGAAATCCTTCAAGTACAGGTACGGCCACCGCACCCATTGTTGTTATTGCCATATAGGCAATGGCCCAATTTGGCGAGGAGTTTCCCAGGATAATCACCTTATCTGTCTTTTGTATTCCAAGATTTCGTAACGCTTTTTGCAGGTTATGAACCCGTTGTCCAAATTCATTATAGGTAAAAGGCTGTTCGCCAATTGACGCCAACGCTGGAAGAGCGGAATATTTCTCAACCACTTTAACAAAAAACTTATCCAGGGTATATGATTTTAAACCAAATTTCATTTCAGATTCTCCTTGCCGTTGAATAAGACATAAGATACAAAATAATATATTTGTTTAAAGGATTTTTTATATGGAAGAAAATAGATACGTATCACCCCAAAAGCGGCATATCCATACACATGAATAAACACCGCTTTTAAAAGACAGTTTTTTATCGACTGATTGTCACTTTACCAGAATCATTTTCCGCGATCTGAACAGGCCGCTTGCCGTACGCAAGGTGTAATAATATATCCCGGTTGCCAGGGCGGAGGCATTAAAGCTAACACTGTATTTGCCCGCATCCTGATGTTTGTTTACCAGGGTACGTACCCGGCGCCCCTGAACATCAAAAACCATCAGGGTTATGACATCAGCTTTGGGCAGGGAATAGCCGATGACCGTCGTTGGATTAAAGGGGTTGGGATAATTTTGATCCAGGGCAAAGACGCGTGGAACCGTCTGAATTTCCCTGCTTATAGCAACCGGTTGTTCCGTTTTTTTTACAACCCTGAAATTATCAAAATAAATTTTGCCACTCATTCGCCCTGTTGAATCATGGGTCAATTGAAAACTATCCACACGATATTTCTCGCCGTTCATTTGCCCGTCCGGACTGATCCAGGAACCCACACTGTTCGGATCGCTCATCTGCCATTCAACCAAGCGCCAGCCATACCAATCGATGGTTGTCCATTGAGAAACTTCATGGTCCGGCCATGCACCGTTGTGTGCCTCATCCATGGCAAAACGGAATTTATTATGACTGCCATCGCCAAACAGATAAACCTGCACCGTGAAGCTTGTATCAAATTCAACGGTACGGGGTGTGCCACCGGCAAGATATTCCCGGAGCAAGTATTGATTAAATCCTTCTTCCCAGGCATATCCGAGGTATGCACCTTTTTTAGGGCTTGTTGTTGGGAGATAGGTTGTAGTGGTAAAACTAAAAGTTGATTTGTTCTTATCGACCCCAACAGTGGAACCACTGTAACCCGGTTGCTTCCAGTCACCCGGTGCGGTAAAATCATCAACGGATATCTCTTCATAATAATGTTTAAGGGATGTGCTGAATTTTATCTGCATATCCTGGCCCAGGATATTGCCAGAACTATCGGCCAGATTTTTGGAAAGGTACAGGTTATAATTACTTTGCGGGTCCATAGGGTCAGCAGACAAAATGGAAACGACCATTTTGTCATCCACGTTCTTGATATCAAAATTTATCAGCTTTTGAGATGCACCGCTATACAGGGATATGTTGGCCGGGATTAGCGTTGCCGGATCCATTTTTTCATTAAAGGTGACACTCATCGCTGCCTTGACATCCACATTGGCCTGGTTGTTTTGGGGATATGTTGCCCATATCCGGGGCGGTATATCATCATGGGCCAGCGTACGAAAATTCATAACAAACGGGTCACCGCCAATATGATCATTATTACCATCGAGCAACTGACCATGTGAATCCATAAGTACGGGATCAATCGTAAGTTGATAACGGGTATCGTTTGGCAACAGGTCCAGCGGAGTCAAAGTGACCGTTTGGTTATTGGCCGACCAGACAATGGATTTAAAAACAATATTCGGTTCGAAATGAAAAATACTGTCCGGCCCTGCACTGACAAGCGGTTTGGAAAAAGACAGCGCAATGTTTTGATTGATTGACAGGGAATCATCCGCCGCGGGAGTGCTTGCGATTACATAGGGAGGATATGACGGGATGGAATCTGTCTGGTTTATTATTGATATTTGCGATTCATTCCAATAACGATCGAATACGGTTGCGTAATAATTATACTTGCCGTTAAATTCCTGATTACCGCTAAATGTATCCGTAAAATTTAAGGTATCGGTTCCAAAACCGGTTTTAATAATTTTATCCTTTGTTCTATCCGCCGTATCACCCGCTGTACGATAGATTGCAAACCAATAGCCATGTGTACTACCGGATTGAGGAAGTGCCTTAATGTTATAAGACAGGTTAGATACCTTGCTAAAAAACAGTAACGGGTTTTGAGGTGGGTCCGCATCGTATTGTTTTATCGGGCGGATTTTAGTCAGCGATGTAAAAAACAACTTTGCTGCATCGTCCCAATAATTATGTTCATTCCAACTGGCATAACTAAAAAACTGGAAGCCGTCTGTCCAGGGAACTGTCCGCACTTTACTTACAACTGAAGGATGATTGTTCCAGTTACTTCCAAAATTATATGATCCAGGCCCTACAGAATAAAGCCGACCGGCAGAAATACCCGGTTGGATATATGATTGCCAGCAATTTGGGCAGTCGCCCTTGAGCATACCATAAAAACCATCCGCCGTTGTCCAGTGATAGTGCATACCCATCAGTTGGTCAATAGAACCTTCATTAAACCAGAGGGCTGCATCCTGAAAAACAATGTAGTAACCATTCCAGCCGGACCAATTATATTTACCCAGTGCTGCCGGAGAAAGACGTATCCAGGGTTTTACCTGCTGAATGGAAGCATGCAGTGCACGCACAAATGCGGTAACGGATGCCCTGCGCCAGTCATCCCAATTGTTATAGCCGGTAGGTATTCCACCATGTGCCAGATGCTTTTTGTCATAAATATAACGATCACCCGCGTTTACTTTAGAGAGCGCAGATATTTCTTCAGGAGTAAACATTCCATCAAGCATACTTTCTTCAGCCGGGCCGGGTCCACTCGATTCCTTTTGCAGGGTATTAATATTTCCGGTATCATATTCATTCCAGCGGATATAATCCATATGAAAACCGTCAATATCATAATTATTGACAATTTCCATGGCCACATTCAGAGTGTAATTACGGACTTCTTCTAAGCCTGGAGATAAACTTTCATGAGCAGGCATGGTTGTACCATCACCCAGAGTACTGATCCACTCCGGATGAACAACGGCGGGCGTACCCGCATAATCCGATGAGGTTTGAAAAGTATTAAACCAGGCATGCAGCTCCATACCCCGCTGATGGGCCTGCTCTATGGCATAGGCCAGTGGGTCAAAGCCGGGCGACTGATGTCTGTTACCATCATGCCCTGCATAATAACCCCAAGGTTCATACGATGATTGATAATATGCTGTTCCGCTTTGTCGTACTTGCCATAGTACGGCATTCATATTGGCCGACTTCATATTATCAAGAATTTTACGAATTTTACTCTTGGCCTGATCGGTTGACAAGTTAGCGTCAAGATATTCCCAGGTTACAACCCAGGCGGATCGAAATTCCTGATTGTTTGCCGCATTTAAAGTTGCACTATTAAGCAGGATGTAAAATAAAAACAGGATAAAAATTATTTTTTTCATCAGAAGCCTTCTGCAATTCAATTTTGTCGGTGATTTATGATCCTATTATAACTTAGCGGATAATAATAAATTTCCTGTATGCGCTATCACCTTTTCGATAAAGAAGTTCCCCGGATATGGGATCATTGTAATTTTGAGTAACTTCAAAGTACGCAATATAGACACCACTTACGACGGTCTGCCTTGAAGATGTTGTTGAATTCCATGGCTGGTCTCCCGAGCCGTTTGTATGTTCTATGGTTTTTATCAGATCACCACGCTCGGTAAAAATACTTATTTTACAGAAGGCGGGTATGTTTAAGAACATTATTTGTGACTGAGTAGTAACTTCGCGACCGTATTGAATACTTTGTGAACGTATATTATACGGGTTGGGCACCACACGAATACTTTCCAGATTGGTACCCGCCTTTCTCCGCAGAAAAGCCGCATCCGTGGTGCGTGTATAAAAACGGCTGCTTTCAAGTTGCCCGGCTGGATTCGTCCCTAGTGAATTTTCACTTCCATCGCTAAAGGCAACCACATAGTAAAAATAGGAAAAGCCACGTTGGGGCGTCTTGTCATCATAGGTATAAACCAATTCAGGATGTACGGTGCCCTTCCCACATTCAAATATCATTTGATAGGTAGTATCAGGCTTGACGATTGCCCGATAAATTCGATACCCACCAAAATTTACATCTGCTTCGGATGCACTATTATTCCATGAAAGGGAAATTCTATCACCCCCGGAGTTCACTTCAAAAATTTGCGGAGGCTGAGGGGCCTGCGGAATCTTAAAATCAATATCATAATTACGCTTTGCCCGGCCAAAAGTCAGCAATAAAGAATCGATGCCCGTTGCCTGCCATTGGTCTTTATAAACATCCTTGTCTCCTGTTTGTCCGCCACCGGGTATATCGAAAGGTCCTTTATCATTACTGTTTTTATAAGCACTTTCCCAGCGTGCACCAATTTTTTGGCACATGCTCCTGCTTAAACCATTTACCGCTTGCGCTTCCACGATAGTGATGCTATCCCCTGGTTGAAGATCAAAAGGTCCATAACTTATCCAGACATTGGTCCCGCCACCATCATTGTGCACGGTATAAGGGTCTTTCTTGTTTCCATTATTATAATGTTCATAAAAGCGATCTGTGCCCCCAAGCCCCTGATAGGGGATCCCGCTGAGCATATTATATAAATTACGCATGGGAACATCGGCTGTCATCGTGCCCAATCCTGGATAGGTGTCACCAGCATGCCAACCAAGTACGGCGGGTTGATTTGGATCATCTGCTTTATCGGTTGCGCTTTTATCTACATGTAAAATGACTGTACCTGCGTATTGAGGCGCTGTAAGCCGACCGTTTCCTTTTACATCCGGAGCACCAATATTGTCATAAGGATTTCTCTCCGATTGACCCGCCCAGGCGAACCCACATCGAAGCCAATCAACAATTGGGTTGGCTTCCGTAATTTGGTCATTGACATGATCCGGATAATCCTCCCCACGTTTGGATACCCAGGTATGCTTACCCCAGGATTGACCATCACCTATTTTAGCTGCTCCCTCACGTGAAACACTATAACGGGTGCTCCAACTGATTCTAACACCGGTCAGGGCTGCATGTAATTCTATATCTTCATCATAATCCGCATTTCCGGTATTTTTAAACGTATAAACTTTAATAAAATAATTATTATGATATTGCTGACTAAAGGCCAATATTTTACGTGTCATCGTCAAACCCATCGATGTATTCACCACATCTGTAATTGTCCGATCGGGGATTTGCTCAGGGTCTATCTCATCAATATCCCCTTTAAATGGGGCGTTGATGTTATTGCCATCAACAAATACATCTGGTATTGGAAATTTTGCGGTTTGTTTCATTTCCACAGGAAACAACGCCAGGTCCACATAATCGAGAGCAAAGTACAAACCATAGTTTTCCCAAAAACGCTCTTTACTATCGGTAAAATTTTTTGCACCGAACCAGGCACGCTTTATAACTGAATTATCCTGTCTGGAATAATCCGCTGGCCATTGCAATCCTTCATAATACGAATTGTTCCAGGCACGTTCAGAGCCATATGCTGTAAAATTACTTTGAAGCTCGCCTATACGAATATATTTTTTCTTACTACCTGAAACTTGCGCACTAACCGTGGAGAACAAAAAGAACAGGCCAACTAACAATATTTTATAATTCATTTTTATGCTTCTTAAAAGTTTATACGTATCCCAAAAGTTATATCTCTTGGGTGTAAAAATGTAAATGCCTTTATATTTGGCATATCTATGTAACTTTTATTCTTCTTTCTTTGATCATTTCTAGACTTTATACTCGCATCATTATTGGGGTTTTGTTCGAGTGGATCGTATGCTACGCCAACCGGCCGGTAATCACCAATTTTATCACTGCCCTTTTCGACACCTTCTTCCCATGAAAAATTTAACGATTGAAGATAATTTTGATAATCGAAGCTATCTGAAAAACCGGCCCGATTTAGAAATTTACTGTTTAACAGATTATTTATTTGTACATACGCTTGTAAATGTGTAAAAGAGAAATCAAGGTTTTTTTGAATACGAAGGTCTATATTACTGAAATCTCTCCAACGCACATTATCTACAACCCCCGGAATGCTATTGGGATTAAATGTGCTAAAACTTCCCGCCTTCCAGTTTGCCAGAAGGCTAAGGTGTATTTTTCCAAAAAATTGATTTTTCCAACCCTCAGACCAAAAATTCTGGGGCATATGAAAAGAAAGGTTCAGTCGGGCAAATGGACGTGGGTGCGGCTTAAACTGAACGGGGTTTTCTCTTAAATAATCACGTTGTTCATTGGGGTTTTCAAAATGTTTTAAGATTCCAAAATAACCAGATGTCCGCACATCATATGTATAGTTTACAAAACCATTAAACCAATCCGATACCTTCTTTGTCAGGGTTAATTCAAAACCCCGGATATCTTCATAATTATTATTGCTTGCAATATTATACTGTACAGATTTATCGATATTTTCATAGTATTCCCAGCCAGCCTGTTTACTAACATCCTTATAATATGTACCTATTCGTAACAAATAAGTATCGGCAATGTTTTGCTCAAAGCCCAATTCATAAGCAATTGTTTTTTCTTGCTGTAGATTTGGATTACCAATTGAAGTCACCAAACCACTTGATTCCCTTTGTATTCTGAATCTTAGAGATGATTGGGGTTCTGTTGTGTAATGTCCATAGTTAAAAAATATTTTTGATTTTGCTGAAATTGGATGTGATATGCCCAGGCGTGGACTGACGTAAAAATCTGCTTTTGTTTTTCTTGTAGGTGCCTTTGTTTCCAAATCTTTGCCACCGGAAGCGCTATAAAAATCATCAAAACTTGAGAGTGCATAGTACGTGTTATTTGAGTTTGAATAGTCTAAACGCGTACCGATATTCGCAACAAATCCTTGAAACTCCAATTTGTCCTGAAGATAGAGTGCCAACCTAAAGGGCGATACATTATATTGCATGGCCCGGTTCCAAAAGTTATTTGAAGGGCTAACATCAAACGATTTTATATCAAAATTATTTACGTAAAGTTGAACACCCGTTTTCAGAAGGTTTGCCGAGTTCAGATAGTTTGTATAGTCAAACCTCAGGGAATATGTATCTATTCTGCTTTTATCGCGGCCAATATTCATCCAGCCCCCGGTACTCATTCCATCAATTGCGCTTGATGTATAACCCCAATAACCATAAGGTGCTGCATCAACAAAATATCCAGGAACGGGTTCATTGCTTAAGGATGTATCTCTTGGTACCGTTTGAAAAGTGTTATATTTACTGCGCTTAAATTGGATATACAAATCATAAAATGATTTTTTATTCAGAGTTTGAGTCATTTTAAAACCTAAAGCGCTATGATATATCGTTGCCGGACTAAAATAACCCGGCATATAAAGCATGCTGTTACCGCTGCTGCTGTTTAACAAATTTGCAATTTCATCATCACTTTTTAAGACATGCCCCGTTGGTGTAGTCGTCCAATTATATGGTGAGACCGATTCAGTTTCGCCATACATCATTGAAAAATTTAATTTTAAAGTGGAGCTAACATCTGAAGTTATTTTTAATTTTGTCTGATTATCGCTAAAACTATCTCTTGACAGGGGAAAAACAAACATATCTCTATTCCCAACATAAGAAAGATAGAACCGGGCTTCCCCGAGGGGCTTGCTGATAATTGGTATTGGCCCCCCAACACCTAAATCCAATAAATAATCGCCTTTTTTTATCTGTCCACTTCTTCGCCTTTGCCAGCGGAAAAGTTGTTGAGCGCCTAAGGGCGTCAGGTCATTCGTAGGATCTTTATCCTGAAGTGTCGCTTCTGCGATTGCATTCCACCCACCAAAGTTTGGGTATTGTTTACGGGTATATTCATCCCAATTTCCATTATTTGTACCTGTCCAGGCAACGGCTGGGTCTAAGAATGGTCGGTTAAAATATGAATCTTCTGCATATGCCGAGGGGCCAAAATTTTTGGCTGCTGCCGGTCTATACTCTGTTAAGAGTGAAAAGGTATAATGATCTTTATAGCCGTCTTTTGTAATAACTTGAATTATCCCGGATCTTGCCTCTCCATATTCCGCGTTAAAACCACCCGACTGTAAAGATACTTCTTCGGTGGATACAATACTCAATGTATTATATGGTATATGAGAACGCTCGTCATTCGTTGAAAATCCATCTACAAGAAATACGGTTTGATTTATCCCACCACCGCGGACGACGAGTCCATCTGTTCCGGCTTCTACCCCTGCAATTGTTCCAACCATACCGCTTACAGTACTTAGAGGAATTGCTTCCATTTCTTTTGTGGTTATAACAGCCTGGGAATTTGATACATCTCTTTCAACTACCGGTCTCTTTGCAGAAACAATAATTGTTTCCGTGGTCAGTTCCTTTGAAATAAGCGCTACGTTGATCGTGGTTGTCAGATCAATATTTACACGCACATTAGAGACAAGATAGTCGGTATAGCCAATATATGAAACATTTAATTTATAGCTTCCGGCTGGAACATTGATTATAAAATAATCTCCGTTTTCATCGGTAGCGGCCCCCAGACTGGTTCCTTCTAGAAATACATTTACCCCAATCAGCGGTTCCTGGCTACGTGAATCGCTAACATGGCCTACAATTTTTCCCGTTGTACCTGCAAAAAGAGATATTGAAAAGAAGAGAAGTATTGAAAGACACGAATAAGCAACTTTAGTCATTTTCACACCTTTTACTGAATAAAATAAAAGCCGGTAACTTTGGTGCTACCGGCTTTTGGAAAAAAAAACGATTATTTAATCAATAACATTTGTTTATTTACAAGCTGTCCATCAACATTTAATTGATAAATGTATGTACCGGAAGCCAGATTGTTACCATTAAATTTAAATTCGTAATGGTTTGGTGCCAATTGCTTGTCTATCAACGTGGATACCAGTTTGCCAGTAACATCATACACTCTAAGTGTAACATGTTTTGTAGTTCCCACGGTAAAAGGAATGGTTGTTGATGGGTTAAACGGATTCGGATAATTTTGTTTTAATTCAAAATCAACCAAAACAGTCGGGTTGCTTAGATCACCGATGGCTGAAACAACCAAATCAGATAAAGGAATTATAGAGTCACCTGGTTTCTTAGGAGCAGTGTTTGTCCATTTCATCACTAATCCGCCATCAAAATCGGCCGTATAGGCAGTTTTACCATCAGCTGTCCAGGAAATACCACGAGGGGCATAATATGAACCATTCTCTGGCCTTACACCTACATCCCCGCTTATCGGATAAAAATTATGCCCGATCGTGTCAACCACGGCAAAATTTTGTGTTGGGTCAAGTGCATACCAACCATTAAAATCTACCGTATCCACATTCCAATATGTACCTACCCACATCAAACCGTTGTTGTCCCAGTCCAAACATTGGGCCCACATGGCATTGGCAACTTTACCACTGTCACCAAAAACGGTTCCAAGTGTATCAACATTAGCAAAGGATACGGATTCGGCACCCGCGCCATCTGTACTTTGCAAGTGCCAAACACCATATCCGCTTGTATAAATTTTCCCAACGTAAACATCATTTCCATCCGGGCTAACAAGAACACTACGTTGTAAACCATTGAGTGTGTCCGTAACAAAGCTAAACAAAGTTAAATCCGGGTTTAAAATATAGAAGGGATGTCCCCCTCCAACATGTCCAACATAAATGTAGCCTAAGCTATCAACAGCCGGTTCGGTCATGGAACCGGTATATAAAGTAGGTTTAAATTTATTCATACCCGCATAAGTTTGATAGTTGATTCGATACACAACATTGTAATTGGTATAGAGTACATTGCCGTCATTATCCAATGTCATCCCACGGTTTGTATTCACCAATGTATCGGTAACGGCATTAACGGTAATAAATCTAATTGTCTGCTCAAGTACACCTGCATCACTATAGACTTTTATTGGTCTCGTAACAAGTGTATCGGTACCTGTAATTACAGTGTCACGCTCACTATAGTTACCAACCCAAATTTTTCCATCGGGGGTAACAAGAACTGCATGCGGATTGGTCTCTTCGGAAAAAACCTTATCAAATTGCCAAACCTGGGCGTTTGATGCGCTTACAAGTATGGTAAAAAGAAATATTGCTGTAAACAATTTCTTCATAATATAACTCCTTATCTATGGTTAGTTGATTAGTATAAACATTGCATCAATAAGTAAAGTTGCCTCCTTTCAAATTATTTAATTTGGTCTGCCATTATATATTGCCCCTCTATTTAACAACTCAATGCGTTGTATTGTGCGCTTGGTACCATCCTCTGAACGAAAGTTCATGTATAAAAAATTACCATTGCCCCAGGTAAGATTACCAGCCGGTCCAAAGAGAATTTCAGGGTATAAGTATGCATCATCTTGTAAAAGATAG
This sequence comes from uncultured Calditrichaceae bacterium, assembly GCA_964456445.1. Lineage (GTDB taxonomy): Bacteria > Calditrichota > Calditrichia > Calditrichales > J004 > CAYWBI01. Next base: position 4,823 of record CAYWBI010000055.1, on the reverse strand, counting down.
ACAGCGTTACCTTCATTTTGTCCAATAAACATCTTGCCATTTTCATCAAAAGTTAATGCCGTTATATGGATCAAACCATCAGGAAATTTATCATGCCAATTTAAAATCAGTTCGTTCTCACCCAGTGAACTATCGGGATCATTGATTTTATTTTTCCAGATACCTTCTGCAATTTGGGTTGAATCCGTTCCTTTATATTCCGCTGCAACATAAACATATCCGTTATATATTCGTAATGCATTTATGTAATAATCTGAATAATCTGCGACTATTAATATGGTTTTATCTTGTTTGATGCGTTGGATATCTCCGCCTTTTCCGGCAGCATACAAATTTTGATTTGCATCAAAATCAATAAAAGAAACATTACTTTTGGCACTTACATAGCGTGAAGCTGCGCCTCCGCCGGGAGGTATGGTATAAATACTCCGTGTTCCACGGGTAATGAACAAACTCCCATCCGGTCCAAAATGCATATCCGGTGTTACTATAAGTGATGTCGTTCCATAAACAACCGCATCGCTATCAGGAGCAGATAACTTTAAAATTTTCTTCCCGGTTGTCAGAACATAAACGTTGTCTTCTTTATCAACGGCAAGTCCCGATGCATCAATATTTTGATCAATGGCTAAATATCCAAAAATGGCGTTTTTAGTTTTAAAAGGTGAATAATAGTTTTTACCGTTATATGCAGCGTATTGTAATGCACCTTGAACACCAACCTGTATTGCAATTGAATCACTTATCAATGTTGGTACTTTAACTTTCAAAGATGTTGTATTTGCAGATAAGATTGTTCCTGGGGTTCCATTAAAATATACGCGGTTTTCCTGGGGATTTGCCGAGAAATTTGTACCGATAATATTAATAATTCCTATACCGGCAAAGGTTACGCCGTCTTTATCAATTGTAGTTGGATCTGCTTCCACCCTTTCAATCGTTGGCCTGGGTGCATCATTTGATGTGTCTGGCGGCCAAATACTCTTGTCCGGTGTAGTTTCACAGCTATAAAAAAGAATCAGAGCGAATAGAAACAGGATTCCATGCTTTTTAAACATTTACCTTCTCCTTGTATAAATCTGGTGTTTAATATTAATAACTAAATCTAACAGTAAAACGGTTAACATTGTCAAAACTGCTAAAGGGTACATAAGCATAATCCAGTTGAATACCATATGCCTGCACACCAAAGCCATAACTCATAGAATAAAGATTTTTAGAACTTGAATACCCTAAGCGTAAAGTAAACAACTTCTCATAGCTGTATTCCATCCCCATATTTATATATTCTGAAAATGATCGCGGATGGACGGCATCAAACGAAAGCAGTACTTTTTGGTTCTCCGGTAATATTTGATATAGGTCGCTCACATACATGGAAAGTCCCATTTTAAATGTTAAGGGCAATTGAAAGTTTTCCTGCTCATAGCGGATTTCCTGAGAAAAATTCCGGACAGTCATACCAAATACAAGGCTTTTAAACCCAGTCTGATATAGAGTACCAAAATCAAAGGCATAAACATTTGTGAGGTTCTTTTTTAATCCTTCGCCCGGTATTACACTTTCGCCGAGATGCTGAGTAACAAATTTTACCTGTCCCCCCACGGAAAACCGGTCGGTAAGATTTTTAGCATAACCAATCCCCAGTGCCATACTACTGGCATTGATTGTTCCGGTTTCAATAAAGCCATCCGAGTTTCCCCAGACCATGGTTCCATAAATATCATCTCCATAATCCACAGTCATCAGGCTTACACCAAAAACACCATAATCTCCGTTTTCTGGCCGAAAAGTAAACCCCATGGCATTATAAGTGATATTAGCAATCCATTGCATGCGGCTTAGGGAAATATCAAACATATTATCTGACTGCACAATGCCCGCAGGATTGTAAAATAATGAGCTTGAATTTCCCTGTACTGTCGTATAGGCGCTTCCCATGGCTTCTGCCCGTGCATCTGTATTAACACTTAAAAATTGATAGCCGGTTTGCGCATATTTTATCTGCGCGCTAAGGGGGGAAATAGTTAACAAAAGGGTTAATACAATACCAATGTATGCCATACGTTTCATATTCGTTTCCTCAAAGAAATCTGAAATAGTTTATTTATTAAAAACAGCCATTCTAAACCGTGTAACCTTTAAGCTTGCCGGTGTATTTTTTTGTTCAGGTTTTATTATTTGTAATAGAAATTGATTTTGATTTGTAGCAATAGAAATTCGGGATTTCAACAGATAGGTTAATGTTGACGCCCCAACCAGGTTGATACTTTCCGCGATGGTTTCCGGTGATATATCTGTATTAGAAGGCACAATTACTGAATTATCTTTATTTAGCACTCGTATGCGAATATAATCTGCTGCATATATTATTATACCTGAAGCATTTGGAGATTTTACAGCGAGATAACTTGTATCTGTTACCGATGGTACATGGATTACGTATCCACTATCACTTACGGTTACTATATTTTTATAGCTTTTAAGTGAATCATAGAATGCCGAAACATGGGATACAATATTTTTATCGTTCCAGGCAGCATTGTAAGCAGATGCATCTACTGCTGTTGCATCCCGCCCCGTTGAGTCTTGCAGAACACCTATAGCCTGCTTTTCCTGTGCTGTAATCTTAAACTGTTCATCTTGAAAATCTTTACACGCATTGAAGAGCATAGCAAATACCAAGACAATTAGAATTTTTACATATGCATTGTTCATAGTTTAAACCTGTTTTAACGAATAATTATAAATTTAACAAACTTAGTTTCACCCTTTGTAAACAATCTTACACCACTCAGCGGATCATCATATGTTTGAGTGACTTCGATATAGGCAATATACAAACCGCTAACCACCGTTTGCCGGGATGATGTTATGGAATTCCAGGCCTGGTCTCCGCTGCCATCCGCATGATCTAAAGTTTGAATTAGATCACCGCGCTCTGTAAAAATTTTTATTTTACAAAATGGAGGCAGGTTTACAAACAGCAATTTATCTTTACCATCCAGCGTCCCAAACTGGGCATTGCGCGCACGAATGTTATAAGGATTTGGTACTACCCGAATGCTTGAAAGATTTTCACCGGCAGGTCTTTTTAAAAAGGCGCCTTTATTCGTAATGGTAAAAAACTTACTACTCTCCAGGGGTGTTCCTGGATAGGCTAAATTGTTTGAACCATCATCAAATGAAGTTATATAATAAAAATAATCAAAGCCCCGTTGAGCATTCTTATCATCATAATTGTTTACAATATTTGGATTTGGCGTTCCTTCGCCCGTAGAAAATATCAAACTAAATGTTGTATCTGGTTTCCCTTGTGCGCGATAAACCTTGTAACCTTTAAAATTAGGATCCAGCTCAGCATTGTTGCTCCACTTTAGACTTATACGGTCACCACCGGAATTAACTTCAAAATTCGCCGGGGGCGGCGGCGGACTGCTTATAATAAAACCATTTTGATATGTATTTATGGCCCGGTTGAAGGCTTGAAAAAGTGAATCCTGCCCCGTATAAACCCAGCTATCTTTATAAACATCGGCCGAGTTTGTAGTACCCCCCTTCGGCAAAGGATAAGGAGCTGCTCCATTCAGCCAATTTCCACCAATTTTATAGTCCTGTGCTCGACTAAGACCATTTACCGCCTCGGCAATTACGATATGAATACTATCACCAGGAGCTAAAGTATAGGGTCCAAAACCCTGTGTACTGGAATATCCACCAGGTGTGCCGCCAAATAAATCCGCGAAACCGCTTCCAACTGCCTGGGCATGGGTTTGGGTTGGATGTCCTGCGGTCATTGCTACATATTCAGCATTCATCTGTCCAATATTGTACATGTCATTGGCAGATGTGATTTGCTCATCGGAGCCTAAATATTGAGTCGTTGTCGGCTGGGTGATATCATCACTATTATCCTGTGGCGATTTATCCGCATGCAATACGACAGCCCCCACATATTGTGCCGCGCCTAAATGACCATCGCCGGTTGTGTTTGGACCGCCAATAATATCAAAACCAGCCTTGGAATGTTGTCCCAGCCAGGCAAAAACCGCACGAAACGGATCTCCGGCAGAAGGGTCCTCACCTCGTGCATCATTCATCGTGCTATGCCCCCATGATGTGGATTGAGGCGCTGTGCTAAATCCATAAGGACCAATTTCACGTGTTGGTGCATAGCGATAATGATAAAAAAATATCACACCCGTTAAGGTTTTATTTACATGGGTACCCTGCGCATCAATAACACCAGTGTTTTTATAAACATAATCATATATGAAATAATTATCATTGTTTTGTTGGCTATAGGCATATATCTTACGGGTCATTGTAATTCCGATTGCCGTATTTACTTTAGTATATAAAATACGGTCTGCTGCAATTGTTGGATCTATATCCGTTACAATATCATTAAAGGCCATATTGGTTGCCGGGTCACCATCAACAAAAACAGTAGGGTGATCAAATTTTCCAATGAGCTTAAAGTCAACCGGTATAAATTCCTTTTCATTTAGAATTCGTGGCCCAACATGTACCACTTTGTATGCTATCTTTTTACCTGCAACCGGATCATCAAAATCAGTTGTTCCAATCCACAGAGCTTTAGCTGCTTCAACATCCTGAAAATTATATTGGGCGGGCCATCTTAAACCATCTTGTTGGTCAGAAACAAGTCTGCGTCGGCCAACCTCCACCTCACAACCAATACTGGAATACCAGCTTTGTATGCTCCCGATGGCGATCCATTTGGTCTGATCTGCAAAAACAGATACAATCTCTAACAGTATTATAAGTAGAACAATTCGCTTCATGAGTGTTCCTATTGA
>CAYWBI010000054.1:0-21143 GCA_964456445.1 uncultured Calditrichaceae bacterium | reverse complement strand
TTTTTTGTCCTGGTTTTAGTTGACTGGTTTAGTCAACCTATTTCAGGACTATACAATAAAGAGTGCCGGATATATCATCCCGAACCATCGGGAATCAGTATCCCGGCTAAACGACAACCGGCAAGTTCACACTTTACGTGTCATAATTCTAACTCGATAATTCTTAATTCATAATTGTTCATTATTAATTGTTATAGCCCGCTTTCCGCTACACCTGCACCGGCAGACTGAAATAAAATGTACTGCCCTCTCCAGGCTTTGACTCAACCCAAACCTTACCTTTGTGCAGGTTGATCACTTCCTTGCAAATAGCCAGCCCAAGTCCTGTGCCTTTAAGGGATGCGTCTTTTCCTGCCTCGGTTTGCTCGTATTTATTAAAGACCTTTGACAATTCCTTTTCTTCAATACCCACACCGCTGTCTTTAACCCAAACATGAATCTCACGCATCTTATCTCCGGTTAAATCGTTTTTGCCATTTGCCAGTTTGCTGCCAACTTCAATAACGCCACCGGCCGGGGTAAATTTGAGCGCATTGCTTATATAATTCATCAAAACCTGGTCAATTCGTGCTTTGTCAAAAGAAAGCAATGGGCTGCTGGGTGGTAAGTTTAACTTAAATTTAACTTTCTTCTGATCGGCGAGGACTTTATTGTTTTGATAACTTGTTTCGATAAGTGCATTTATCGAGCCTACTTCCGGGGAGATATCAAACTGCCCCACCTCGAGTTTGGAAGCTGTAAGAAAATTGTCCACCAGGTTAAGCACCTTAAAACTGTTCTCCTTGGCAATACCTAATAACTCACCCTGTTCTTCGGTTATATCCCCCACAACCTTGGTACGTACGATATCGATATACCCCTGGACAATATTTAAGGGCGAGCGCAGGTCATGGACGATCATTGAGTTAAAATCGGCCTTTAAACGTTCGATGCGTTGCTGTGGCCGAAGATCGGCCAATACAGCTACAAAACCTGATTTATCATTGGAATCAAGAGATGCGGTCAAATATATTTTAAATGGAATGAAACGGTTGTCATTGCCAAGCAATTCAATACGCAATCCATCTTCAAATTTTGTTCTATCTCCGTCTTTACGTTTTTTAGGCTGAGTAGCATATAAAACATAGCGTTCCATCTCCAGACGGGATTTATCTGCAATCAAGTCAAATATATTTCTGCCCAACAAGGTATTAACCTGACTATAACCCATAATTTTGGCAAAGCTTTGATTTAGGTACAGAATGCCGCCATGCTCATCACACGTTACCAACCCCATGGTTATTGTTTCTGCCAGGGACTTATATTTTTCCTCTGAGTTTTTCAGGTTTTGGTATAGGGCTGCATTTTCCAGTGCTACAGCAGCCTGGTTGGCAAAATATTCAAGACTGCGCACTTTTTCATCATTGGGCCTTAAACGATCAACCGGATCATTTACAGAAATAACGCCCAATTCCCGGCCATGGCTGCGTATGGGCACAAATACCCAATCCCGGTCGTTCCATTCACTGCCGATCATAGTCTGGAAACGATGTTCATCTTTTTCCATAATCTGTAGTTGTACATACTTATGATCCAAAAAGCTGGAATTGCTCTGTTTAAAACAGTTATTCTTCAGATGCGCATACATGGTGCCGGGATATTTCTTCTGGATACTTTCAAAAACATTTTTATTTATGCCCGAATAACACACATTCTGAAAATTATTGTCAAATGGGTCCTTTTTATCAAGGATAACAATATTCCAGCCAAGCGTCCGACGAATCGCCTGAACAATTTTTGGTAAGAGTTCATCAATATGGTTTTCCAAAGTCAGTTCTTTGCCCAGATCAAACACACGGTCCAATTGTTTAATGGTTTGCTGTGCCTTTTTAATTAAGCGGGATTCCATTAGGATAGCCGTTGCATTTTGAATCAGCTTCTCTGATTCCCGGATTGTGGGACTTGTAAAACGTTTCATACTGTTTTCATTGGCAGTAACAAAAAAACCCTTGATTTCGTTTCCAATGTCCACGGAAAAAATAACAATCGAATTATATATTCCTCCTGCCAATTCCGCTATTGCCGCTAAATCCTGAGCGGGGTTTTTTGTCAAATTATAAACGCCGCTTTTCTTCTTTGATGCGATAAATTTACTGAAATTCGGATAATCCTTTGTCATTAATACCGGAGGTTTTTCAGAATCAAATAGATTTAGATCGCTATCGTTTTGAAAACAAAATTGGGGGTAGAGAAAATGAAAACCGCTGTTATAATTAAAATAGATACAGACATCGGTACCAAGGTTATCTAATATTTTCCGGGTAAGCTGTTCAAATATTTGATCTTCATTGTATTGTTGAAAAACGTTTTGAATGTTTTTTGCTTTTGTAAAATGTTGGTGCTCCCGAGAATATACCTTCCGCAGGGCATGAATTTTATAACCGACAGAATTTATTAAAACGGCTAAATCATTAAAGTTTTTATCACTTATGGCGTTGGCCAGCGAACACCCACAGAGAATAACGCCAATTTGTTTTTTATGCGCATACATAGGCAATTGAAAATAAACTTCGCTGTTCAATCCAATCGATTTTATAAATTTACGCAGCTCCGGTTCCGTCACCCTGCCGGGTGTTTGAAAATTGGATGAGAAAAAGTAGTTTTTCCATAAGGGATTGTCTAAAACAGCATCTGCTGCAATTTTTATATCCGGGTCATTATTTATAAAATTTTTATAATCATACTCACCGCTTTTTGAATTATAAACAAGATTAATTAAAAAGCTTAGGTTGTAGTCATTGGTCAAAAAATCATCGGTTAACTCGCACAAACGGTTCAGGTCGTTCAGGATGGATATGTTATACTGCATCTCGGAGATATTCCGCAGACGGGTTATTTCACTTTCCAGAGACAAAACTTTTGCCTGCTGTTTTAGATGCGATTTGATTTTTAATCGAATTTCCGCCAGAGGTGCATTTAACGGTAAAATATCCTGGATGCCGATTTTATCAAATTCAATCCGGTCAAACAATTCCACATCGCCGATCATGGCAAGTATAGGCATCTTTTGCCCGAACTTATCCCGTTTAATTTTACGTAATATCTTTTTTGCGTCCGCTGTAAAAACTTCCGCCCAAAGCAGAAGATCGGGATGCATAGAATGAACAAAATCATAAGCATCATCGATCGTGTTTACCGTGGCAACCGAATAATCCAGCTCGCGTAGATAAACGGCAATCTGCTCCCGTTCACGTTTATTTTTGTGAAGAAGCAGAATGTTTTTTTTACTTTTCATTAACGGCCCTTTACCTATGGCGTCAAATTGAGATGCGTTCATTTCCCAACAGCTTTTTTACCAACGGGTTTGTTCTCCCGGAAAATTATGCTTTTCTATTCTTCGACAATTAGCGCTTTCTGTTAAACGAATAAATAATTTTTCTGATCATTGGTTCATGGCATAAATAAGCGCAATGCCTTCAAGACACAAAAAGGGTTCAACATGCGAGATTATCTGTGTTTTTGTCGCTATGATTTTTGACAAACCACCGGTGGCAATGACCGGAGTTTGTTCCCCTAACTCGGCACGAATATCACTAACGAGCCCGTTCACCGTATGGATTGCACCTTTAAGTATGCCAATTTGGATACTCTCTTCCGTAGTCAGGCCAATGGCATGGTCGGGAACAACCAATTCCACTTGCGGCAGTTTTGCGGCCCGGCGGTGCAGCGCGCTGATGGATGTTTCCACCCCTGGGGCGATAACCCCGCCGGCATAGTTGCCGTCCTTATCTACACAATCAAAAGTTGTTGCCGTGCCAAAATCAAGGATAATTAACGGACTGCCATATTTCTCCCTGCCCGCTACCGCATTGCACAAACGGTCTGCACCTACCATGCGCGGGTCCTTATATTTTATCTCCATCCCCAATTTAACACGGGAATTAATAACCAAGGCAGATCGGTCCAGGTATTTTTCGCTCATTCGGATATAAGAGGTTGTTACCGCGGGTACTACCGAGGAGATAGCAACACCGTCAATATCTTCCTTTGTAAAGTGGTTATGGTGCAGATAAGTGCTAAACAGCATCCCAATTTCATCTTCGGTGCGCAACAAGGCAGAGGTCAAACGCCAATCGGAAACGATTTCGTCCTGCTTCACCAATCCAAAAACCGTATGTGTATTTCCTATATCAATCACTAACAGCATTCGTGCCTCCCCAGTCAATTACCCGTCCACCAATTAATTTTTTTAGCGCACCAACCTTTGTTCGATAACATAAAAAACCATCGGCATCCAAACCACAATAATATCCACCATGTATTTCACCGCTATCCAAAATTTTCAGGAAACTGTTTTGCAGGGCGCTGTACATTTCCCAATCAGCAATCACATTATTCAGGTTTTGTGTCATGTAATAAAAGTATGCCGTTTCAAATACCTGTAAAAAATGGATATAAAATGACGGAATATCTATTGTGCAACCAAACAAATCTACTAAACTGACCACTTCCCTTTCAACCTTTGCACTAAGTTTTTGCGAATTACTGTTTATATTTAGACCAAAACCGGCCACAAGCACATCAAGACGATTCTCCCGGACAGTCGATTCCAGCAGGATACCGGCCAGTTTTTTACGGCCAACCAGCAGATCATTTGGCCATTTAAATAAAATTGATGGTTTTGTATTATTTTTAAAATCCGGGAAGGTCAAAATAGCTTTGCGCAAAACTATGGCTGCCATCAGGGTAAATTTCAACCCATTTACAGCGGGAACTCCCGGACGGCATAATAGAGAAAGCGACATATTTTTCCCGGCCGGGGCAATCCATTTATTTCCACGGGTCCCGCGGCCCGCAGTCTGATAAGCGGTGGCAACCACTGTTCCTTCTTTGGCGCCGTTACCCGCCAGATCGAGCAACATGCCGTTGGTTGAGGCAAGCTCCTTTTTATAGATGAAGGGATGGCCGAAAAGCGATGTGTGGAGCATACGCTCTATTTCTGAATAGTTCATGATATCAATCGGACCGCTGTTGCAGATATCGTAGAAGCTTGTACATAACCTGGTTGTTGCCAGGGCATAGATCGCCGTACAATCTTATTTCATCCGCCGTTTGGATATACGGGGCATTTTGTAGTTCTGCCGATCCACTACCGATCATGGCCTCAATTGCCCGAGGGGTTACCTCCATATGAAATTGCAAACCGACAACCCGTTTGTTGAAAATAAACCCCTGATTTTTACAGGCCTTGCTTGTGGCCAATAATATCGCACCGGCAGGTAAATCAAAAGTGTCGCCATGCCAGTGAAAGGTTTTTATGCTTTGTGGAAAAATGTCAGCAAAACCAAATTGTGCCGCGTCTTGCGAACGATAAATGTCAAACCAGCCGATTTCCTTATAATCCGCTTTATAAACACGCGCACCTAATACATCTGCAATCATTTGAGCGCCAAGACAAATTCCCAGGACCCATTTACCTGCATCGATCACATCGCGTATAAAGGTTTTTTCCGCCGCTAACCAGGGATGATCATCCACATCAGTGACGCTCATCGGCCCCCCCAAAATGATTAAGCCATCAATAGCCTTGGGGGCGGGCAGCGTTTCATCCAAAAAAAAACGGGTGGCCGAGACTTTATGGTCACGGTCACGTAAAAATGCTTCAATACAACCCGTGTCTTCAAACGGTACGTGTTGTAAATAATGGATATGCATGGACAGGCTTCTTTGTTATTTTAGTAATTGTTTAATTTCAGCAACAAATTCATCCACATCCGCCTTCTCACTATCATAAGACGCCATCCAACGTACTTCGTTCAAAACTTCATCCCAAACATAGAAAAAATATTTTTTCTGTAGTGGTTTTATAATTTCCGGGGGCACAATCGCAAATACCCCGTTTGTTTCAACTTTTTGAGTGATTTTTATTTTTGAGATTTTCTGTAATTGCAGGGCAAGATATTTTGCCACCATATTGGCGTTATGCGCATTGTGCCGCCATAAATCCGTTCCGTACATTTCATTAAACTGTGCGGCTATATAACGCATCTTGGAGTGAAGCTGCATGCCCTGTTTGCGCAGGTATTTAAAACTATTAGCAATATTCGGGTTAAGAAATACAAGCGCTTCGCCAAACATCAAACCATTTTTATTGCCCCCAAATGAAATGGCATCCACACCAGCGGCCTCAGTTATATCGGCAAAGGTACAATCCAGGGCAACGGCCGCATTACTAATGCGCGCGCCGTCCATGTGCAGGTACAGATGATATTCATCGGCCAGGGCATGCAACGCCCGCAATTCATCAAGTGTATAAAGCGTACCCAGTTCGGTGGGCTGAGCGATAGAAATCACCTTTGGCTGGCTGTGATGTTCAAAATCAAAGCCGGTTAAATAGGGCCGGATCAAATCGGGGCCCAGCTTGCCATCGGGCGTGGGGATATCAATTAGCTTACAGCCGCTAAACCGTTCCGGGGCGCCGCATTCGTCCACATTAATATGCGCGCCTTGGGCACAGATAACCGATTCAAATGGCCGGGCCAGCGCGGTAAGGGCCAACACATTGGCGCCTGTGCCGCCATATACGAAAAATAACCGGGCAGATTCCCCAAATAATATTTTAAATAAAGCCCGGGCCTGCGCTGTAAACGGATCATCGCCATAACCGGTGTGGTGCCCCTTATTGACCCTGCTCAGAGCTTCAAAGATTTTGGGATGCACACCGGAGTTGTTATCGCTTGCAAAGGAACGTGTCGGTTTCATGGTTGGGTTCTGTCTTTCTATCATAAGGTTATCGTACCACATGTCTATAAAAATTAGCACGGGTGGAAATTTAACGGTAAAGAGGTAAAGACGCTAAATTTTTATAAATTATGATATTCGCTTCCAAATAAAAAGGATGTTGCAAATATTTTTTGTTACATTCCATTTGACAGCTTTAAGCGGGAAGCCCGTGTTACCCAATCAGCTTTCAATTTGCAATTAACATTTTATATAAATAAATTTGGGCAATGTTGTATAAGGTTGTGCAATGTTATATGTCATCAAATATTTTCAGGAATTAATATGGAAGACTATATAAACATCAAAGAAGCTGCAGAAAAAATAGGTATTAGCAGGGAAACTTTAAGACGCTGGGATAAATCCGGGAAATTTAAAAGTGTCAGACATCCGATCAACAACTATCGTGTGTATAAAACCGGGCAAATCAATGCATTTATAAATAAGATGAACCTTCAATATAAAACAGAACCGGTAAAAGCAATGGATCACATTAAACCCTATTTTGAATCAAAATATGGGGCCTTATTTAATTTAGACGTCATAAGTTTCTTCAAAACCATCGCAGACGGGACGGTTGATTTAATTATTGCAGATCCACCTTATAATATTAAAAAAGCAGAATGGGACAGTTTCCATTCACAAAAAGAATATGTCGATTGGAGCATGATCTGGATAAAAGAAGCCGAAAGAGTACTAAAACCAACGGGAACATTGTATGTATTTGGATTTTCTGAAATTCTTGCAGATTTAAAATGGACGGCAAATTATCTTTTCAAGGGCAGCAAATGGCTGGTTTGGTTTTATAGAAACAAAGCCAATTTAGGGAATGATTGGGGAAGGTCCCACGAGAGCATTTTACATTTTCGAAAAAGCAAGAAGTTTATTTTCAATATTGATGAGGTGAGAATCCCCTATAATGAACATACTTTAAAATATCCCGGGAGGCCACAGGCAAAAACCTCACAATATAGCAATGGCAACGGAAAAACTTATCTGTGGCAGCCAAACCCCAAGGGGGCAAAACCAAAAGATGTTTTTGAAATTCCTACTCTTTCCAATGGCTCATGGGAAAAGACCGGACATCCCACACAAAAACCGGTAGAGTTGATCAGAAAGTGCATTTTAGCATCTTCAAACGAGGGCAGTTTAGTTGTTGACCCATTCGGAGGATCCGGAACTACCTATGCGGTTGCGGAGGCCTTTAACAGAAAATGGCTGGGTACTGAATTGGAAAAAAAATATTGTGATATTATAAAAAAACGTTTAAATGATATGGAGCACATTTTTAGAATATCGACCGAAAAAGATGAAATGGAAAATCTGCTGCGCCGAAAAAAATTACGTAGTTCACTATAACAGCTTCCAAATATCTTCCACTAAAAATCTGGAAAATTGAAAAATATAGTCGCTAAAAGGTGGGGATTTTGCAGATTTCGGAATATCAAGATAGTAATAACCATTTAACTTTGTAAGAAATCTTGTGTAAACCATAAACAGGTTTGAAACAAACGTATATGAAATTTTCTGCTGATTATTCTTACCATCTGATTTTCGTTGAACATCATTTAAAGATATTCCAACAACCTTAACTTTTTCATTCATAAATTTTTCGATTAAAATCTTATCGATAAATATTTTCCCTATTCTATCTTTTGTGGTCGTTTTTAATGATATGATTACTTCGTCTGAATTAATAAATTTATTCGTAGATTTTACGGCCGGGTATTTAGAAATCACTATATCAATTTCACACCGATAATTTTTTTTAGCTTTTTCTGAAAGATACGGAATATTCAATATAACCCTCTTATTACTGATTCCAACTTCAGTTATAATCAGGCGAATTAATTCTTCAAACCGGTTTCCAACATGTTTTCTTGCACTATTAGATTCACCCAATAAATCAAAGCCAATCCCCATTGCCTGCTGCATTGTATATAAAATGCGGTCAATTACTTTATAAGATTCCTGGGGAAAAGACCTTTCTCCAATTTTTATCCTTTTTAATACATCAATAAATTCCAGATATTTTTTATTAAATTCATTTGCCATAAATATGAACAAATCATTGTTCAAGGGACGAATTTTCTTCTCTGTTCCAGCGATGTAGGATGAGCTTAATTTATAGCCATTAAATATGGTACTATCGGAAATAACATCAACAGAATAATTCAAAACACGGATTGTAATGTCTTTAAACTCTGATAGTGCTCTCTTCGGTTTTTTTAAATCATCGATTAATGCCATCTAATTATCCTCTTAGAAAATTAGCTATATTACAAGTTTGAAATGACGCTAAATAAAAATTCGGGATAATTGAAAATAAACGGGAATATTATTTATTCATCAATGAGCCGACGAATACAACCGGACAATCTTGTTGTGGAAATTTTACAAATTTCTCCAGGCTGAAGCGGATCGCAGAGAAGGCAATTTCATCCCAGGGTATTTTATCAGGGGTGACCAGACGGCATTCCAGGCTTTCAATACCCGGATTAAAGAACGCAGATTCCATTTGGGCAAGATAAATAATATATACCTGATTGACCTGCGGCAAGCTATAAACGCTATGTAAACGGATAATGTTAACATGGGCGCCGGATTCTTCCAGCGTTTCCCGCAAAGCCCCCTGTTCCAGGGTTTCCTTGTTTTCCATAAATCCGGCAGGGATTGTCCATAAACCGGCGCGTGGCTCGATGGCCCGTTTACAAATCAGGATTTTATCCCCCCAGAGCGGCAGAGAGCCCACTATAACCCGTGGATTTTGGTAATGGATCATCCCGCAGTTGTCACATACATACCTGGCGTGGGTGTCATCTTTCGGAACTTTTAATTCAACCGGATGGCCACAGTTTGAACAATAGTTCATTGCGTTCCTTCGAATTGCGTACTTTTTGTGAATATTTCCAGAAGCGCTCCAAGCCCCTCTTCATCAGCTATTGAGAATCGGTCAATAAGCGGGCTGTCCACATCAAAAACCCCAATTATCTGTTTTTTATCATCCCAAACTGGCAGGACTATTTCGGATTTAGACGCCGTATCACAGGCAATATGTCCGGGGAATTTATCCACATTGGAGACAATAAGCGCCTCTTCACGCTGCAAAGCCGTTCCACATACACCGCTCCCGAGTGGGATGTGCATGCATGCCGCCCTGCCCTGAAATGGCCCTAACAATAATTCACCATCCACAAGCCGGTAAAAACCGGCCCAATTGATCGTAGTCAAACTGTTATAAATTAACGCGCAAAAATTGGCCATATTTGCTATGAAGTCGTGTTCGCCTTTTAACAGGGCTTCCATCTGCTTTTGCAGCATCGTGTAATCGGTCATATCTCAGCGTTTGGCATTCGGGTTATAAGTGAACAAGGGACGGAATTTGTAACCGTACATGATGGGGCCCCGGGCCCCATCCTCATAAATTTGCCGGATGACCATTTCCATGGGCATCCCTATCTTGATGGCGTCCAATGCTACATCGGTCAGTTGAGCGGTGATCCGCACACCTTCCTCCAAATCGATCAAACCGACCGCATAAGGCGCCACATCGTCAAAACGGTCTGGGGCCTGATAGATGGTTGTAAAGCTGTATAAAGTACCTTTACCTTTAAAGTTGAAGGGTTGTGTATCGCGTCCATGACATTTTCGGCAAACATGTCTTGGGGGAAAGCTATATGTGCCGCAGCTATTGCACACACGTCCTTCCAATCGGTAGCGCTGGTTTTTTAAACGCCAATATCTGGGGATATCCATTTATGCTCCTCTTACGGAATTCGTTTTAAAATTGTGGAAATGACCGTCGCGCCGCTGCCGCCAATATTCTGCGTCATGGCGATATCATTACGGGCAACCTGGATTTGATCGGGCATATCACCACGCAATTGCCGGATGGCCTCCACGACTTGATAAACCCCTGTAGCGCCAACCGGATGGCCACGCCCTTTTAAACCACCGGCCGTGGTCAAGGGTAATCCACCAGCGATGCCGATGCCTGTTTCATGGGCAAAGCGCAACCCATTGCCCGGTTCTGCAAAACCACTGGCCTCGAGTGAAAGCGTACTCATGATACTAAACGCATCATGAAGTTCAAGCAGATTAATATCCTTATGGGACAGGCCGGAAACCTTAAAGGCTTTTTTTGCACTTTGTGCGACACCTTTAAGCCATAATGGATTTTCACGGTTGTCAATGGCGATGCTGTCCATGCCCACCTCGCAGGCAAGAATAGCAACCGGCTTGCCTTTATAACGGTCCACTTCATCCAGCGGCACAACTATAAGCGCAGCGGCGCCGTCGGCGATAGGACTGGAATCCAGTAAGCGTACGGGATCGGCGATAGCTTTTGACGCCATGTACTGCTCCTGGGTGACAGGGAAATTGAACATTGCATAGGGGTTGTATTGAGCATTCCTATGTGCATTGATGGGAAATATACTGAAATCGTCCGCATGAGCTTTGTACTCATAAAGATAGCGTTGCATCAATAAGGCATTAATCCCCACAAAACTCAAACCAACGGTTGTTTCATAATCCGCATCGGCGGCAGTTGCCAACGCCGAGGTGCTGTGTTTACCGGAATATTCGGTCAACTTTTCCACACCTACTACGCCCACTTTTTCGACAACACCGGTGGCCACGGCTTTAACAGCCATGCGCAGGGCCGCCCCGCCCGACCCGCATGCGGCTTCTACCTTTACGGCCTCCACACCTTCCAAACCGGCATAGTCGGCAATAAGCGCACCCAAATGTTCCTGATCGCTCAGAGCCCCGCTGAGCATATTACCCACACAAAGCGCATCCAGATCGTCCACATCCGCATCATCCATTGCATTCCTCAGAGCGTCAACGGCAAGGTTGCGTAAACTCGTTTCCCAGTGTTCACGGACCGGCGTCTGACCGATCCCCACAATTGCTACTTTTCGCATGCTTATTCCTTTACGATTTTTTTACGCCAGCGGGCATAGGTCCCATAATCAATTTTCACGGCGCGATCCAAATATTCCCGCGTCAGCGGAGCTTTACCGGCCATATCTTTTATTTTATCGGTTACAACAAAACTAAAGGCGTCGCTCCCAGCCCCGGAGCCAAAACTGGCAACCAGTATCCGCTGACCTTCTTTGGCACGGTCCAGAACGGCACTGAACCCCAAACCGGATGCCCCGGCATACGTATTGCCAACCGAAGCGGCCAACAACCCGGTTTCGATTTGATCTCTGCTAAATCCCAGTTTTTTTGCGATCTTACCCGGAAATTTTGTATTTGGCTGATGGAAAACTGCAGCGGCGAAGTCTGCCGGCTTCAATGCCAAACCGTCCATCAATGCCGTAACGGATTCCCCAATATGTTTAAAATAGGCCGGATCACCGGTAAAACGGTTGCCATGCTCCGGATAAATTTGATGTGCGCGCCGGAAAAAATCCGGAGTATCCGTGACATAACTAAACGAGCCTTCCAATAAAGCGCAGGCTTCAGCTGCGGGACCTACAATATAGGCTGCGCCACCTGCGGCGGCGGTGTATTCCAGTGCGTCGCCCGGACGGCCCTGTGCGGTATCCATTCCTATCCCCAGGGCATATTTTCCCATCCCACTGCCCACAAAAGCGATTGATGCCTGCAAGGCTTCTGTTCCGGCTTTGCAGGCAAATTCCATGTCTGCGGCCAATAGGTCCGGTTCAATCCCCAGTGCCTGTGCCACAATGGTCCCCGATGGTTTTACCGCATAAGGATGCGATTCCGATCCAACCCATACCGCGCGGATAAGCGCCGGCTTTATGCCGCTGCGCAAAAGCGCATTACGCGAGGCTTCGATCGACATGGTGATGGTATCTTCGTCGGGCCCGGGAACACTTTTTTGTTCAACCGGCAAACCACTTGTCCCCTGTCCGCTGCGCCAAATACGCGATATTTCCGCTGCCGGTAAACGATAGGATGGAACATAGGCGCCATAGCCGACAATTCCCAGCAAAATGTTGGGCTTCATAATTCGTGTCATACGCTCTTTCTTTTTATGTCCGTAAAAATATTGTCTTTATCCTTGCCTTATATACTGCGTTGCTTTTGATCATTGATATGTGACGTTAAAATGCAGTCTGTTAAACATTGCGCATCCGGGACAGGCTCCGGATATACATCCATTCCACGGGTGAGACCGGCTGAACGGATAGACGGCTACCTTTTTGCAATAAACGCATCCGCATAAGCGCAGGCTGGCTTTTTAGTGAAGTAAGCGTAATCGGCTCTATAAATTCACTGATGGCCTGTACATCGAACATAAACCATGTCGGGTCGGTTGCATTGCTTTTGGGATCGTAATATTTATGTGCGGGATCAAAGGCAAAATGATCCGGATAGGCTTCCCTAACCACCCTGGCAATGCCCATTATGGCCATTGGCTTTACCACGCTGTGATAAAAGAACACTTCATCGCCCTTTTTGATTTCATCACGGATTATATTGCGCGCCTGATAGTTACGCACACCTTCCCAGGTTGTGGTTTTATTTGGCGATTTTTTCAAATCGTCCCAGGAAAAAGTATTGGGTTCGGTTTTTATTAACCAATATTTCATTTGTACCTCTCATCTTGATTCATTTTTTCAATAACAGACCTGAAATTCACCGCCATATTTTCATTCTTTTTTAAACCTACCACGCTTCTGCGCTAGTGTTGGCTTTTTCCCGGGCGATGGCTTCATTATTGAATTTTTATCGCACGTAGAAAATATCAACGGTCGATTTATAAACCGTTCCTCCTATCCATACCCAGATCCGCATCTTAAGACCGGTCTTTATCCCTGGGAACCTGATACCTTGATCCAGCGGCACAATCGGTTCACTCTTCCCTGTTCATGTCTTCTCTTATATCCCATTCTTTGGCGGAATACTGTTTATCAGTGCTTTTGGTAAGCACCCAATGGATGAATTGTGCCACCGTTTCCGGTGCTTCCAATTGTTGCTGGCGGTGAAAATCATGAAAACGTGCCAGGTGAGGAAATCGTTCCAAATCGGCTTCACGGATATGTCCTTGCATCTCGGTGTTTACTATACCAGGCCGCAGTGAGCCTACCTGAACCCCCGTCCCTTGTAATTCTTCGCGCAACATCTGATACAACATCAGTAAAGCGGCTTTGGACACACAGTAAGCGCCCCAGCTTTTTAGTGCATAGTGAGCGGCGCCGGACGAAATATGCAAAATGCGCCCTTTTTGCATCAAGGGAAGCAGTTTGGCGCTTAGGAACAGGGGCGCGGACAAATTAGTGTCCAACACTTCCTGCCACTCTGCTTCATTAAATTCCAATACCGGTTGGATTTTTCCCAGGACCGCGGCGTTATGTACGAGAAAGGAAACGCTGTTTCCCTGTAATTTTTCAAATACAGCTTGCCTGCCCTCAGCGCTGGAAATATCCGCCGGAACAGATTCGATAAAACCGGGAAAGGCCTTTTGGGTTTCAATAAGCTTGTCCGCCCTGCGCCCGACGATCAGTACATTTTGCTTTTGCGCGGCAAAGACATGGGCAAGGGCACGCCCGATACCCGATCCGCCGCCGGTAATTACGGTAAATTTTTTCATAGTTTTATAAATGGATAAATGGTTTGAACCAGTTCCACCGGATGGTAATCTTTCCGGGGATAATTTGCAAATCGTTTATTGATTTGGCTCTGAATATCCTCCCTGCGGTAAAAGACATTTCGCAGGTCAAGAAAGAGATCATCGAACAAACTATGATTTTCTTCAAAATTTATATCCACAATCCGGCCATTTTTTACCTGCACGATACAGCTTTTTCCCCTTAACGATGAATGGAGAAAAAAACGCGGCGTCCGTCCGAGGTTCCAATCGTCCTTACTATATTTTTCTTCCGCAAGATTTCGGATTTCCGTCCAGGCGGATTCTTGTATGGAATAAATTCCCTGATCGCCAAAATGCGTTAAAAGATGGGCAACAAGACCTGTACTAAATTCCTGCATGCTCATTTTTGTTCTTAATGCAGAAGAAATGTTTTGCACCGGACTGGGTTTGGATGCTGTGCACCTGGAGTCGATGCGCACATCGGCGGTTTTCAATGTTTCGCGCAAATGCTTCAATTCAGAATTAAAAAGCAGCGTACCATGGCTGAACATCCGGTCACGGCTTGTAAACTGGGCATTTCCTGAAATCTTATTTTTACCTATCACCAGATCATTACGTCGGTTCATCCGGGCCGGAACGCCGATGCTGTTCAGATAAGTAACAACGGGCGTTAAAAAATATGCATAATTGTTTACGCGGTTTGATTGGCGGCTGGTTATGATGGTAAAATTGATATTCCCGGGGCCGTGGAAAACGGTTCCACCGCCGGACATTCGACGATATAGGGGAATATTCCGTTCTTTTAGATAAGCAAGATTTACTTCTTCAAAGGGATTTTGATTTTTACCCAACATCACACAGGGTTCGTTTTCATAGACAAACAGGAATTCACTATGCGCATCCAACACACGCAGGGCATATTCTTCCGTGGCAAGATGCAGCGCGGGATTGCCGGTTTTGGGAATTTTTATCAGATACATGAATTGTCTATACGATTAGCTGCATGTTTGGTTTGTTTTTCAATTTTATCTATTTGTCTAATGATACTGTTTCGCTGAAACCCTGGTGTACAAGATTTAAGAAAAACGAGTGCTTGGCTTACCAATAAATTTCATGGACTTGTAAAAAGCAACCGATATACAATCGAAACTTCGATGCCAATTCCACAAATAACCGTTGCCCAAAAAACAGAAGAATGGAGACCGGCTTACATCAGCCGATGGATACGCATCATATTGGTGGCGCCCTCTTCGATTGACGACCCGGCAATGATTACCACCTTGTCACCGCCCTTGGCCAGACCATTATGCTTTAAATAATTTTCGAATTCGGTCAGATCGCTGTTTAAATCCACACGAAACTCAAGTTGAGATGGTACAACGCCCCAGAACAGGGGCATGCTATTTAGTGTTCTCGAGTGATTCGTCAAGGCGATAATCGGGACTCCTGGCCGGTATTTGGACATCACCCGTGCGGTATAACCGGATTCGGTAAAGACGATAATGTACTTTGCGTTCACGTCCCTGGCCGTAAGGTCCGCGGCGTGGCATATTGCCCTGGACGATGACAACAGGCCATGTGGCGTCATGGCTTCCGGGTGCAGACGAAAATAAGTGCTCTTTTCCGCTTCAAGAATAATCGAGGCCATCATGGCCACGGATTCGGCCGGATACTTGCCGAAAGCCGTTTCACCGGAGAGCATCACCGCATCACTGCCATCAAAGATGGCATTGGCCACATCAGAGGCCTCGGCCCGCGTAGGCACGGGATTGACCATCATGGAATCCAGCATTTGTGTGGCAGTTATAACCGGTAAGCCCATTTTTTGACATTTTTCAATCAACATCTTTTGTACGACCGGTACCCGTTGGGCCGAAATCTCAACGCCAAGGTCACCACGGGCAACCATGATGGCGTCGGTTTCCACAAGGATTTCATCAATATTTTCAACCGCTTCCGGTTTTTCAATTTTGGCGATAACAGGGACACCCTTCGCGCCCATCATCTCTTTTATCTCGCGGATATCGCGTGCCTGACGTACGAAGGAAAGTGCAACATAGTCCACCCCATGTTCCAGTCCAAAGGCCAGGTCCTTTTTATCCTTCACGGTCATCGATGGCTCGGATATTTCGACGCCGGGCAAATTGATGCCCTTATGGTCATACAAAACGCCGCCGATTACCACCTCGCAAAATATTTCCTTATCGGTGGTTTTGTCCACTTTTAATTGTATCAATCCGTCGTTGATTAATATGTTGTCGTCCGGATGTACATCATTGGGCAGATTTTTATAGGAGGTGCCCACAAGATACTGGCTGCCCGGGACATTATCGGTTGTGATGGTAAACAGTTCGCCGGGCTTTACGGTTACCGGGCCATCGGCAAAGGTGCCAATCCTAATCTTTGGCCCCTGCAAATCCATCAAAATGGCAATGGGTTTTTTTAGCCCGGCGGATACCTTGCGGATGCGTTTTATGTTTTGCAGGTGATCTTCGTGCGTACCATGCGAAAAATTCAGCCGTGCCACATCCATACCGTTTTTCATCAGGGTGGCCAGCATGGCCTCACTGTTGCTGGTGGGGCCAATGGTGCAGATAATTTTTGCGCGTTTCTTCAAGACATACCCCCTTTTATAATCTGTCGTCTTCTTTTTTTCCGCTCGCATATAAAAATGTGACGTTCGGGAAAAAGCATAATTTCCGGGATTTTAGCATCTTCGGCAAATAATTTCCTGAATTGACCCATTGGATCGGAAATCAATGCATATACCGAAAAAAACCGCTATAAACTAAAGAGACAATATTTATATAGAATGCCTGAGTCTGGTCTAAAAAGCGGGCTAAAGCCCCAAATTAGGGGTGGTCGTGTTTTCCCCATCCTAAAGGATGGGGTTAGTCAAAGTATGTAACTTTATTAAAAACATCTGACTAACCCTGCCATTTATGGCGGGGAAAAGAAGTTGTCCCTCTCTTCAATAAGCCCTTTAGGGTTTTTAGAGTGAACTCATGCCTCCAAATAAATTTTCAGGCGTCCTTCCAGCCTTAGTCCCCAATGAAACCGTGATTTTTTTCGGATAGTTGCCTGCCAATAACCAACCAATCCGCATTTGCACATAGGGATTTGCATCGCAGGAACAAGATGAATATATTTACGTTAATAAATTCATTAAAATGTGCTACGCACAGCCGTACGGTTCAATCACAGGCACAATACACAAGGTTTAAAATTTCATATCTATCAGGGGAATACATAATGCATGCGAAAAAACTGACGTTTCCTGTTTTAGTTTTAACCATACTTATTCTATCGGGTTGTGCTACCATTCTTAAGGGATACAAAGATACAATTCATATTAACACCCCTGACAAAGTAGAAATTTATGATACGGATGGCGAAAAACTATATGTATCCCAACCGGTTACTAAAACCGAAATCACTTCAGGAAATATAATAACCGGAAATTCAGGGGTACGGGACACTTCGTATTCTTATAAGACACGAACTCTATCTATGGCATACATCAAATTAAGATCAAACCCAAACCATGTCCTTACCGTCAAAACAAAAAAAGATTCTCAGAAAATTGTTTTATATCCAAAAGTTGGCCTTGGCTGGGTCGCCCTTGATATCGTAACGGGTATTGTGCCTCTGATCATCGATTTATATACAGGCAATTTAAAACATTTTGATACGATTAACATTCAAACCGCTGGAAATGGAAAGTAACCTACTCGCAATAATGTTTCCTGTAAAAAAGATATTAAAGAAAATCAGTATTGTCGATCTGCTTAATCTTGCATTTTTAAGCTTGCTTATAACCTTGTTTATCTTTTCCTTTTCGAAAACTCCCTACCGATTCGAGCTGGCGCTGAGTGACATCCTTCTTCTTGGTTTTTATCTATTTTCGATATGGGCGCGGAACAGGAATATCTACGGACAATGGCAAAAACTAATTTCGTTTATCGCCTTGTTTGTTTTCTTTTTTGCCTTATTTGAAACTTTTTTTATGATATTGCCTTATTTCAACACAGCCCGTTTTGACGCGCTTTTAAACCGGATCGATTTGTCCATCCTGGGTGTGAGCCCAACACTATGGATGGAACAATGGGCGCACCCTTTGTTTACGGAAATCCTGTATATATCCTATTTTTTATATTTCCCGCTGCCACTTATCATCCTGGGCTGGATGTTCTATAAAAAGTTATTTATTTCGGTTGAAAAGTACTTTTTCATTTTTCTGCTAACCTATTACGGCGCCTATCTTAGCTATTTCATTTTCCCTGCCGCCGGGCCACGTTTTTTTCTGCAGGATCAATATACCATTCAATTGACCGGTTATTTTTTTACTGATTTTATAAGGGCTGTGATCGATACGCTGGAACCGAATAAACTGGATGCTTTCCCCAGTTTGCATACGGCCATCCTGTTGACGACAATGATTGTCAGTTTTAAATTTAACCGAAAGATGTTTTATATCTTTTTACCTCTTGCGGTTTTAATCTTAGTTTCTTTAACTTATTGCCGTTATCATTATTTTATCGATATCGCTGTGGGTGCGGCCTGGTCTGTTTTTGCCTATCTCGCCGGTAGCTGGATTTTTAAAAAGTTTCATCCTCATTTCAAAATGCATTTGGGAAATGATCTGCCATGAAAAGCATTATAGATAGTTTGAATTTCAAAAAGACGGATTTAAAAATCTATATTTTGCTGTTAAGCGCCCCACTCCTTTTAAGTATTTATCGTTATCACGGCTATGCCAATTATTTTGGCAATTATTTTCCATCCCTGAAGAGCCTGCCACTATTCGATCTTTACGCCCATTTCTGGCAATTTGCTATTTTCTTTATTCTGATGTTTGTCATTCCGCTAATCATCATAAAAACAATCTTTAAAGAACCGCTTTCTTCCTATGGGTTTAAGGTGGGCGATAAAAAATTCGGTTTAATTTTTGCCGTTTTTGCGATTATATTTTTAGTTATCCCCCTGATCTATATTGGCAGCAAGATGCCGGATGTCCGCAGCGAATATCCCTTGGCAAAGATTCTTTTAACACGCCCCGATCTGATTTTTTGCTATGAGTCGGTTTATGTTGTCTTTTATTATTTTGCCTGGGAATTCTTTTTCAGGGGCTTTTTACTTTTTGGCTTAAAAGAGCGTTTTGGCGGCCTGAACGCCGTGCTCATCCAGACAATATCCTCCTGCCTGGTCCATATCGGTAAGCCCGAGTCCGAAATTATCGGTGCGATAATCGTGGGCATAATTTTAGGTGTTGTAGCCCTGCGTTCACGTTCGATCTGGTATGTATTTTTGATCCATGTGACCATTGGGGTTCTGACCGATGTGTTTATAATTTTTCTGTAAGAAGAGAATATGAGCAGAATATTAATAAGCGGCATCAATGGGTTTATCGGCAGCAATTTGGCACGGGCGCTGCTACGGGAAGGGCATGACGTTGCCGGGATTGTGCGGCCGACTTCCGATTTATCTTTTATCAAAGACCTGAAACTAAAACTTTTCAAGGGCGATATAACCCGGACAGCCAGCCTGGTCGCGCCAATGCAGAATGTTGATATTGTGATCCATGCAGCGGCGCTTGCCTCGGATTGGGGCCCCTATCGCCTGTTTTACAAAATAAATGTTGAGGGCGCCCAAAATATGGCACAAACGGCAGCGGCAGCGGGTGTAAAGCGCTTTGTACAAATAAGTTCTGTTGCGCTGCACGGGTTCCATAACCAACGTTATGTGGATGAAAATTTCCCCATGCCCCAAACCATATTCCCCTACAACGAAACCAAGAAGCAGGCGGAACAATGGTTGTTTGAATTTGCCCGCACCACACAGATGGAGGTTACGGCGATCCGTCCCGGAAATGTATTCGGTCCTATGGATCATACATTTATTGAAAAATATCTTGAGGCTTTAGAGCAGGGAAAAGTCGGTTATGTGGACGGGGGCAAACATTGGACCTGCCCGGTTTATGTCGAAAATCTTTGCGATGGGATCATCAGGGCCTGCTTCGAACCCCGGGCGGCAGGGGAGGCATTTATCATTACGGACGGTCTGGAAATCACCTGGAAAGAATTTACGGAAAAATTATGTAGGGCTCTAAATATAAAAGCGCCCCGTTTGTCGATTCCTTTTAGCATCGGTTATGCCCTGGCCGGGGTTATTGAAGCAATTTATAAACTTTTTAACATTCAGCGCCCGCCGCTATTAACACGTTACCGTATTTCCAATGGTGGACGTGACTATCATTTTTCAATCGAAAAAGCAGGCAAACTTCTGCATTACCATCCACAAATCTCCCTAAACGAAGCGGTAACACGGACGGTAAGGTGGTACCGTAACAGATAGATATTCTGTATGTCATTTGCAAAATGAACATTAATATTTGAAAATAACGACAAGCTCTGGTGATTGACCACTGCATGAACTTCAATGTGAAAATCGGCCTCCGGTGGTTAATTCACCTTTAGCGCCATGTTGGACTAAGCCGCCGTTCGGCAGTTTATTGCATAATATTTTGTAAAATTTTATATCTGAAAAATCTTCGTAATTCACTCTCCCAAAAAGCAATCCTCATATATAGAAAGTGACACGATACATCCTGGGCAAACCGGCCAAGTTCCCCTCTGCCCCGGGTAGGCAACACCGGTATGTTGTAGCGAAGCCATGCCAAAGGCAGGCAAGCCGAAATCCCGAGACCTCGGGGAAGCATTGGCTTTGCAGAATGGCCCCTACCCTAATCATGGTAACGGGCGCAACGCTTCTATACCTTATTTTGATATTTCCTAAAAGGACCTCCCGTTTTTAA
>CAYWBI010000053.1:0-21434 GCA_964456445.1 uncultured Calditrichaceae bacterium | reverse complement strand
AAGCGTTTATATTACAACCCTTTTTACCTTAAATTATAGCTGAATAGTAACTTTTTCTTGATAAAAAAGAACCGGAAGGATTGGATATCTCCAGGATTTTGGATCGCCTCGAATCCGAAAGGGGAAAAGCTGTCCCACAAGTTCAATGGACTATGAACAGTGCTCTTGACCAGATTGGTATCCAATTTCCTGAGCTGCGCGACCGGGCTATCGCCATCGGGGAAAAACTGGGTATATATCGTGACTATCCCGTATCCAAGGGGTGTACCTCACCTTTCGCACCAATATGGATTGAAGAAATGGTGCGTCGTCAGAGCTGACAGGAAATTAGCCCGCAATCCCTTACTTTATATAAACTAAAGCGATATTTGCAATAAAATGAGAAACCAACAAAATGAAAAATGAATCGTTAGACTTGGATGAAGCTGAATTTAAAAAACTATTGGAAAAAAGTAATGAACTTATCATTAACCAATTTAGGAACGCTAACAGTAAAAAGGCTTATCATGATTTTCCTCAGGTTGAAGTAGAAAGCTGGTTTGATGAACTTCTTCCTTATGAAGGTATGGTCAATAGGGATCTGTTAGAAGAAGTTGAAAAAAAGGTAATAAATACTGCCACCAATAATTTTGGTCCACACATGTATGCCTATGTTATGGCTGGAGGAAATCAAATATCCACTATTGCTGAATTGTTAGCCACAACTTTAAACCAAAATCCTACGAAGTGGCATTTGGCCCCCGCAATGAATGAAATTGAGAAACGTGTAATTCATTGGTCAACTGAAATGATTGATTATACACCAGATGCAGGCGGAGTTTTGGTAAGTGGTGGTTCTGCGGCAAATTTAACCGGATTAACGGTAGCGAGAAACGTTTACTTTGAAAAAGAAAATATAAAGGACGAAGGGTTATTTAACAAGAAACCTTTCATCGTATATGCTTCTGACCAAGTTCACAGCTGTATAGATAAAAGCATACAGATACTTGGAATTGGGACAAACCAATTGCGGAAAATTAAATCCAATCACAAATTTGAAATCGAGACCAAAGAATTGGAAAAACAAATTGAAATCGATATTGCGAACAATCAAAAGCCTTTTTGTATAGTCGGAATTGCGGGTACCGTAAATACAGGAGCGATTGATAATTTGGATAAATTAGCTAATATTGCAAAAAGATATGGGATGTGGTTTCATATTGATGGCGCCTATGGCGCACTTGCCTCTTCGTTAAGTAGCCTTAAAGATAAATATAAAGGATTAGCTAAGGCAGATTCGATAGCACTTGATTTTCACAAATGGCTCTATCAGCCTTTTGAAGCAGGATGTGCCATTGTTAAAGACTGGTCGCTTTTAAAAAGGACTTATTTTAAGAAAGCGGAATATTTAGACACCGAGTTAGAATCAGGAAAAGATCGTTTAGAGTTCAACGAGCACTACTTTCAATTATCCAGGAATGCAAAAGCTTTTAAAGTTTGGATGAGTATAAAATCGTATGGTTTTAAGAAAATCCAATCAATGATCCAAAAAGACATAGACCTTGCGAAATACTTATCTTCCCAAATTGAGGATTCTATGGATTTTGAAATTAAAGCTAAGTCAGACCTTGCGATAGTCTGTTTTCAATATGTTGGTAGTTTAACATCAGAAGATGAAATTGTTGAGCTAAACCGAAAACTTATTCCAGCGCTCGAAAAAGACGGCAGGGTTTTTATAACGGGTACTAAATTAAGAAATGAGTTTGTTCTTAGAGCTTGTCTAATCAATCATAGGAAGTCAAAAGAATCAACTGATTTTTTACTGGAGACAATCAGAGATGTGGCCCAAAAAATTGAAAGATAACTACCGGTTATAATTGGGTAAAGTCCGCCGGGTGACAAAGTCAGAAGTGTTCCTCTCACACGACCCGTCCTCTGGGTGCGCCAACGTAATCATCCGTGATTTCCTGAATATATTTATATTAAAATAGGTAGGTCTGCCCTTTTGGGCAATGGTCAAAATCCTGTAATTTATTACCCTTCGCCGGATGGCTTTTCAGCATCATGCAACAGAAAATCCGCGGTCCGCAGAACCACATCTATCCGCACCCGCTGCATACATTTAAAATGTCCCAGGGGGCAGCCCTTCCTGCCCATGTGTGAACATGGGCGGCACCATAATTCCGGTGCTTGCACAATACTGGCTTTCGCCCGGAAAGGGGCAAAACCCAGTTCCGGCGTTGTGCCGCCAAATATCGCCGTAATCGGTGTACCCACGGCCGCCGCCATGTGCATCAGACCGGAATCATTACAGATAATACCCTGAGACGATTTTATGATCGCTGCCGATTCCAGCAGGGAGAGTTCACCGGCCAAATTTAAAACCCGTGGACTGTTCAGGTTAATCTGCTTGTGATCAGCGGGCCCGCCAACAATAATCAGCTTCAAAGTACTTTTATCCAGAATATTTTGTGCCAGTTTTGTCCAGTACGCCGCAGGCCACATCTTGGTGGCAAATCCGGCGCCAGGCGCCAGGCAGATATAAGGGGCAAAATCCTGCAGGCGTTGCTGTATTATATTTGTGGTTTCCGGCGGGATAAACAATTCCAGACCTTCTCCGGTATCCGGGATATCGGCAATGGCCCCGGTGTCCATATAACGTAAGGCAACGGGACGAAGAGTTGTTGGCCGTTTGGCATACACGTAAGCCGCCCGCCGGATACGGTGTTTTTTTAAACGGGAAAGATACCGTCGTTTTATCATGCGGGTGAGCAAATGGCTGCGTTGGTTGTCGTGCAGATCAAACACAAAATCGAAGGTCACGGATGACAGCGCGGAGGCAATTTGGCGTATTCCCCTTACACCGCTCGAATCATCAAAACCGATCACTTCATCCAACATCGGGTTGTATTGTACTAAAGCGGTAAATTTATCCTTGGTAATAAAGCGGATATTCGCCCCCGGAAACTTTGTACGTATTTGACGGATAAAGGGCGTGGTAAGCAGGATGTCACCGATCGAACTAAAACGGATAAGCAGGATATTTGGAGTGTCGGCATTCATGTCTATTTTGCGCGATCGACTACATAGTCCACAAAATGCAGAATTGCCTGTTTGACATTTGTATCCGCATAGCCGGAAATCGCCATCTTGGCTTTTTGGGCATATTCGCTTTGTTTTTGGCGGGCGTATTCAATGCCGTGATATTCTTCGGCAAAACGGATAATATCTTTTATGTCATTTTTTTTAACGCCCCGTTTTATTTTGTATTTTATGGAAAGCACTTTTGCTTTTGGCGCATTCTGAAAGGCATGGATAAGGGGGAGCGTAAGTTTTTTATCTTTCAAATCATTGCCCACCGGTTTTCCAATAAGCTTCCTCGTGCCGTAGTAATCCAATAAATCATCGCGGATTTGAAAAGCAATACCAAGATTCTCACCGAAATCCTTCAGGTTCTGACGGTCCTCTTCTTTTTCGGAAACGGTCAGGGCGCCCAACTCGGAGGCCGCGCTTAGCAGGGCAGCGGTCTTGTCGGAAATCATCTTCATAAAATCCTCTTCCGAAATGCTTAATTTCCGGGAATGCTCGATTTGTTTCAGCTCACCTTTGCTTAAGCGCTTGGATGCTTCGGCCAAAATGCGCATGACATCAAGGTTGCCTGTTTTCGTCCCGCCGATCAGACATTTGGACAACAAATAGTCGCCGATTAACACAGCAATCTTGTTTTTCCAGACGGCATTGATGGATGGAAAACTGCGCCGCAGTTCGGCCTCGTCCACCACATCATCATGGACAAGGGTGGCGGAATGCAGCATTTCAATTATGGATGCCACGATATACGTGTTCAGGTTGGGGGGGGCTACAAGCTTGGCAGACATGATGACCAAAAGAGGTCGCAGGTTTTTGCCCTTATGCTTAACAATGTATTTAACAACGGTATCGATCAGCTTCACATTGGAAGACATGATATCATTAAAAACCTTGTCGTATTCTTTTAATTCCGACTCGAATGGCCGCCGGATAGCCGCAATGGTTGCTGACATTATTTTAAATTTTTCTTAGATTAAAAAAAGAAAATAATCATTTCCCCTATGTGATTCAATAGTCATTACTTAATGCTTTTGTTGTACGTTTGTGCATAAAATTCATTTTGATTTTATTTTACAAACCGTTAATTTTAATGCTTTTTAACTTCGGATTGCCAGCGTGTAGTTTCGAAATTAAATACAACCCGTTTTTATAATAATCATAAAGATATTATGACAAAATCAACATATACCGAAGACAATATCCGATCGCTGGACTGGAAAGAACATATCCGCCTGCGCCCAGGCATGTACATTGGCAAGCTGGGCAACGGTTCATCGCCTGATGATGGAATTTATATCCTGATAAAGGAAACGATAGACAATTCAATAGATGAATTTGTGATGGGTTTTGGAAAAACCATTGAAATCCGCGTCGGCGATCAAAAGGTGCGTGTACGTGATTATGGCCGTGGTATTCCATTGGGCAAGGTCTTTGAATGTGTGGCCAAAATAAACACCGGCGGCAAATATGATACGGCGGCATTTCAAAAATCCGTCGGCTTGAACGGAGTGGGCACCAAGGCGGTCAATGCTTTGTCGGAATGGTTCAGGGTTCAGGCCGTCCGGGATGGCAAAATAAAGGCCATCGAGTTCGAACGCGGCGAAGTCCTAAAAGATCATCCGATCGAATTGACCACTCAGCGCAATGGTACCATAATCGACTTTATTCCCGACGGTCAAATATTTAAAAATTTCCAGTTTATACCCGATTTTCTGCAAGGCCAGATTTGGAACTATGTTTATCTGAATGCTGGGCTGACCATCAATTTTAATGGTGTAAAATATCATTCAGAAAATGGGCTGCGTGATTTGCTGGAAAGAAAATGCGACGTTGAATCTATCCGCTATCCCATCATCCATTCCCGCTCCTCGGATATTGAATTTGCCCTGACCCACGGCAGTCAATATGGCGAGGAATACTACAGTTTTGTAAACGGGCAGAACACAACCCACGGGGGTACCCATCTGGCCGCCTTCCGCGAGGCGATCGTTAAAACATTACGGGATTTTTTTAAAAAAGATTTTGACGCCACCGATATCCGCGCTTCCATCGTAGGCGCGATCAGCATCCGCATTCAGGAGCCCGTTTTTGAATCCCAGACAAAAACCAAACTTGGTTCGATATCCGTTGGGCCGGAAGGGCCATCCATCCGGGCCTTTATTTTTGAATATGTGCGCAAAAACCTGGATGACCATTTGCATAAAAACCCGGATACGGCGCAAAACCTGTTACATCGTGTTCAGCAATCGGAACGCGAACGAAAAGAAATCGCCGGTATTAAAAAACTGGCCAACCAACGCGCAAAAAAGGCAAACCTGCATAACAAGAAGCTTCGTGATTGCCGCATCCATTTACAGGATGTAAAAAAAGAAAACCGACTGGACACCACCCTGTTTATCACCGAAGGCGATTCGGCCAGCGGTTCCATAACCAAGGCACGTGATGTACAAACCCAGGCGGTGTTCAGTCTGCGGGGCAAGCCTTTGAACAGTTTTGGCCTGACCAAGAAAATCGTATATGAAAATGAGGAATTCAACCTGCTGCAACATGCCCTCAATATTGAAAACGGCATGGATGGTTTAAGATATAACCGTATTGTTGTGGCAACGGATGCCGATGTGGACGGGATGCATATCCGCTTGCTTCTAATGACGTTCTTTTTACAGTTTTTCCCCGATCTGGTGCGTAACGGCCATGTGTTCATCCTTGAGACGCCCTTGTTTAGGGTGCGTAATAAAAAAGAGACGGTCTATTGTTACGGCCCCGAGGAAAAGCAATCCGCCATTTCGAAGCTGGGAAAAAATCCGGAAATTACCCGTTTTAAAGGACTTGGTGAAATCTCACCGGATGAATTTGGGGGGTTTATTGGCGAGGACATACGTCTGAAACCACTGGTGCTACAAGAAAAAACATCGATTAAAAAATTACTGGGTTATTATATGGGCAAAAATACCATGGAGCGGCAAAAATTTATCATCAAAAACCTGAAGATAGAAAAAGATTTGGCGGAAGAAATTCCGGCCGTTTGATGCAATGACTGCTGTTTTCTAAATACTTTACTGAAAAATTAAAATAAGCAAAAGAATAATGTCAGAAGAAAAAGAATTTGATAACGACCTTGAATCAGCCGGAAACCAGATAAAAGCCACGGAACATGTATCCAGCCTTTATAGCGAATGGTTTTTAGATTATGCATCCTATGTAATATTGGAACGTGCCGTACCCGCCCTCTATGATGGTTTAAAACCTGTGCAACGCCGCATCCTACATTCCATGAAACAAATGGATGACGGCCGTTTTAACAAAGTGGCCAATGTGATCGGGCATACCATGCAATATCATCCCCATGGCGATGCCGCTATTGGCGGGGCACTTGTAAACCTGGGGCAAAAAGAACTGATGATCGAAACACAGGGCAATTGGGGCGATATCCGTACTGGTGATTCCGCCGCCGCCGCGCGCTATATCGAGGCCCGCCCGTCGAAGTTTGCCCTTGAGGTTGCCTTTAATGATAAGACGACCGAGTGGCAGCTCTCTTATGACGGTAGAAAAAAAGAACCCGTTTATCTGCCAATGAAATTTCCGTTGTTGCTGGCACAAGGCACCGAGGGTATTGCCGTGGGTTTGGCCACCAAAATAATGCCCCATAATTTCATCGAACTTTTAGAAGCATCCATTGCAATTATTGAGACCAGGGATTTTGAACTATATCCCGATTTCCCCACCGGGGGGCTGATCGATGTTTCAAATTATAATGAAGGTCAAAAGGGTGGTAAAATACGTGTCCGCGCAAAAATAGAAATCATTGATAAAAAGCGGCTGGTGATACATGATATTCCCTATATGACCACAACGTCCAGTCTGATGGAATCCATCGTTAAAGCCAATGACAATGGAAAGATAAAAATAAAACATGTCGTGGATAATACGGCAAAAGATGTGGAGGTTGTGGTTGAACTGCCCAGTGGCGTTTCTCCGGATGTGATGATGGATGCCCTCTATGCCTTTACCGATTGTGAGATTTCGATTTCACCCAACGCCTGTGTTATCATCGATGAAAAACCCCATTTTCTCAGTGTAAAGGAAATCCTGCGCCAATCCACAAAAAATTCAGTGGCCCTGATGAAACGTGAATTGGAAATACGTCTGGCCGAGTTAAATGAAAAATGGCATTTTTCTTCGCTTGAAAAAATATTTATTGAAAAACGCATTTACCGCGACATCGAGGAATGTGAAACCTGGCCTGCCGTTATTGAAGCCATCGATCGTGGTCTGGAACCTTATAAAGATATGTTTTTCCGTGATGTGACCGAAGATGATATTGTACGTTTGACCGAGATAAAGATAAAACGTATCTCCAGATACGATAGCTTTAAAGCCGATGAGATTATAAAAAACCTGGAAGGCGAGATCAAAGAGGTTAAACATAATCTGCGCAATTTAAAACAGTACGCCATTGCTTATTTTCGCCATATTATCGGGAAATATGGCAAAGGTCATGAACGGAAGACCGAAATCCGCGAGTTTGAAAATATATCCGTAAGGCGGGTGGCCGTTGCCAATCAAAAATTGTATGTGAACCGTGCGGAAGGTTTTATCGGAACGGGTCTGCGCAAGGAAGAATTTGTTTCGGAATGCTCTTCCATCGATGATGTCATCGTGTTTCGTGAAGACGGCCATTTTTCCGTTACAACGGTTACGGACAAATCCTTTGTTGGCAAGGGTATCATCCATGTGGCGGTCTGGAAGAAAAACGACCAGCGCATGGTCTATAACATGGCTTATCGTGATGGCAGGGAGGGACGTTGTTATGTTAAACGGTTCGCGATTACATCCATAACCAGGGATAAGGATTATGATTTAACCAAGGGCGCCAAGGGTTCCGTCGTTTTGTACTTTACCGCTAACCCCAACAGCGAGTCGGAAGTGGTAACCGTTCATCTTAACCCCCGTTGCGGAGCGCGGCAAAAGGTATTTGAATACGATTTTGCTGAATTGGCCATAAAGGGACGCGGCTCACAGGGCAACATTCTTTCCCGCTGGCCGGTAAAGCGGATCAGTCATAAGGCGCAGGGTGCATCCACGCTGGGCGGATTAAAAATATGGTACGACGACAGCGTTGGGCGTTTGAACCGCGACGAGCGGGGTATTTTCCTGGGCACCTTCGACGGTGATGATAAAATTTGCGTCATCTATAAAGACGGTTCTCTGGAGCTGACCACTTTTGATTTGAGCACGCATTTTGAATCCGAAAAAATCCATACGATCATGAAGTTTGAAGCGGAGACTGTTATTACTGCCGTGCATTATGATGCAAAAGCGAAAAATTTTTATGTAAAACGTTTTAAAGTTGAATCGGAAACGATTGGCAGACCCTTTCTTTTTATCGGTGATGAAAGCGGAAGTTTTGCGGCCATCATCAGCACGGATTCAACCCCACGGGCGTCGATGAAATATCTCTTTGGCAAGCAAAAGGAACGACGCACCATGATCGTTAACTTAAACGAACTGGTGGATGTAAAAGGCTGGCGCGCACGCGGTAACCGCATGAGCAATTATCAGGTGATCGATGTTAAACCGGTTGTGGATGACGGCCCCGAAATCATTATTGCCGAAGACGATCAGACGGATTTGTTTGAGTAAGGCTGCATTGAGCAAGTAGTTATTTCATAACAATCGGAATGATAAATCAAAAACAGTTAGGCACAGTCACGCAATAAACGAACTTGTACAAATCGATTTTCTGTCCCTGATCCTCACATTGGCAATAAGCAAGAAATATTTGGTTCATGTGGTTGTATTGCCAATGCTTGTAACAGGGATTATATTAGAAATTGCCTTGAGATAAACCAGGACAAATTTTGTCCCATAAAAAAAGGGGATATCATGCGACGTTTGTTATTAATTCTGTTTCTTTTTCTGCTCGGAACTGTTTCCGCGGCAGACGGCCTTGTTTCAAAAAAAAGTCCGTTTAACGTTGAGCAAACCGCCAACCGGCTGGAAAAGGCGTTAAAGGCAAAAGGTATGACGGTGTTTGCCCGCATCGATCATAGTGCAAACGCCCATAAGGTGGGGTTAAAACTACCTCCAACCATAGTGGTAATTTTCGGCAATCCGAAAATCGGTACAAAACTGATGCAGTGTGCACAGACCGTGGCCATCGATCTGCCACAAAAAATGCTGATCCGCCAGGATGCCAACGGGCAGGTTTGGATTGCTTACAACGATCCGGCCTATTTGGCAAAGCGGCATCATATCACCGGCTGCGAACCCGTTGTAAAAAAAATCAGCGCCGCATTAGGCCATTTTTCCGATATGGCCATTATGAAACTAACAAAGGGGGAAGCTAAATGATTGATGGCCTGCGAGAATTATTCAACCGTGACCTAAAACGTCTTACGCGGGAGATTGAAGCATTTGATGATGAAGCGGCGATATGGCAAACCCGGGGTAATGTTAAAAATAGCTCGGGGAATTTGTGTTTGCATCTTTGTGGCAATCTGCAAACCTATATTGGAGCGTTGTTGGGCGAAACGGGTTATGTCCGGGACCGGGTGGCAGAATTCTCCTTAAAAAACCTCCCGCGGGAACAATTGCTGAAGCATATTCAAAAAACCGCTCAGGTTGTTGATCAGACAGTCGTTGGGTTAAGCGCCGAACGGCTTGATGCGCTTTATCCACAGGAAGTACTTGGAAAGCCAATGAGCGTTCGGTTTTTTCTGCTACATCTTTATGGCCATCTTAACTACCACCTCGGGCAGATAAATTATTTGCGGCGAATGATCTCCCGTTAATCCAGAATGCTACAGCTCGCGGATGACGGTAACGACTTTACCTATTATTTCAAACCCTGGTGTATCCATGGATATGATCAACGGATTTGGTTGCCGGTCTGCCGTTTCCAGCCGGATGTGTTTTTGTTCAAAAAAGATTTTACGAATATAGATACGGTAACCCAGTTTAACAACGGCAATGTCGCCATTCTTCAGTTTTTCGTTTTGACTGACCGTCAGGAAGTCATCTTTATAAATCCCGGCGTGTTCCAGGGCGTTGTCCGCCGCCTGCAGCGAGATGGTTTTTTGAGTCTTTTGCGCAATGTTGGTAATGATCTCGCCAATATTATAATCGCCATGATAACCGCCATCGCCTTCTACATGTACCTCACCAATCAGAGGAATGCCGTAAAACTCATCTTTGGAAGAGGTATGAGAATGTTCTTTTGCTTTAAAACTTTGAGTCATCATATGCTGTACCTGAGTTGGATCAATTAACCATCTCGCGGATCAAACCGACAACTTTGCCCTGTATCGACCAGTCTCCGTCGGGATGGATATCTGCGTAGTTGGGGTTTTCCGCATGAAGAAATGTTTCCCCTTTACCAACAACCAGTCGTTTTACGGTAACATCATCATCGATCAAGGCCACTACGATGTCTTTGTTATATGCGGAGTTTGCAGAATGAACCACAACCAGATCATCATTGTAAATACCGGCGTCGATCATACTGTCCCCACGTACTTTTAAAGCAAAATAACGTCCTTCTGATTTTATCATTGCGCGGGGTATGGATATATAGCGTTCCACATTTTCCTGGGCGAGGATGGGATAACCGGCGGCGACACGGCCAATCAATGGAACGGAATGCTGGTCTTCCTCTTCCGGCATATAATCCGGGTGGGTTATGCGCAACGTGCGCGCGGACGAGTCCTTGGAAAGGTAGCCCTTGTTCACCAGGCTGTCGATATGTTTTAATATGGCGTATTTGGATTTGATATTGAGAATATTGGCCAGTTCCTGATAGGTGGGCGCATAGCCCTTATCACGGATATAACCGGCAATAATTTTTAGAATTTCTTCCTGGCGGGTGGTAAGGCCCTTGCTCATGGTGTACTCCTGTGTAAATATACGATAGTACACCTATTATACATTTTTTTATATTGAAGTGCAAAAAAATATTTTTATTCCTGCTGCCGGTGGCGGGAGATATTTCTTTCTTAATCAGCGTTTAAATTTTATTTTCCCGCTGACAATGGTCATGGTTACTTGTGTCGCCCGGATTTTATCTTCCGGTACTGTAAGTAAATCTTGTGAGAGCACGGTAATATCGGCCAGTTTTCCCGGCGCCAGCGTTCCTTTTAGTGTTTCTTCAAAATTAGCATACGCGTTCCACTTGGTCAAGGATTGCAATGCTTCCATCCGGGTAAGCGCCTGATCCGGATAAAAACTTTTCCCATTGGACATTTTTCGTGTAACAGCGGCATAATAATTGGCGATGGGGTTGACCCGTTCAACCGGGGAATCGGTACCATTGGCCAGATGAGCGCCGGACTTTAACAGCTTTTGCCAGACATAGGCGCCTTCGCCGGCGCGGGTATTGCCGATGCGTTCCGGCACCCAGGGGCCGTCCGATGTACAGTGAATGGTTTGCATCGATGCAATGACCCCTAATTTGGCAAACCGTGGGATATCCTGTAAAGAAAGATGCTGGGCATGTTCGATTCGCCAGCGCCGCGTCGTGTCACCTTGTAAGAATTTCTGATAGATATTTAATGTTTCGCGATTGGCGCGATCGCCGATGGCATGGGTGCATAACTGAAAACCATGTTTATAGGCCAGCGCAGCGACCCGGCGGATGGAATCGAGCGGTGTTACATTTTGACCGGAAGTATTCGGCATATCGCTGTAGGGTTTTAGCATCCATGCCCCGCGTGAACCAAGGGCGCCGTCGGCATATTGTTTTATGGCGCCGATGGTCAGCATATTATTATAAAGGCCCACGCCGCCATATTTTGTTAACAACGCATCGGTGATATGTTCCTGGGAAGAAATCATCACCCATAGATGCAGGTTAAGTTTGCCCTGCCTGGCCAATTTGTTAAATACATCCATTTCCGTGATTGAAGCCCCGGCATCACAGAAGGTAGTAATGCCATTTTGAAGACATTCGTTTTCAGCAGCGTTTATAAAGGACACAATCCGGGCTTCGCGTTCAGCGGATTTTAAATCCGCAAGGGTTTTGTTGTAAGCGGCATAAATCAATTCGGCGGCGTTTTCGGAAAAGAGACCGCTCGCCGCGCCTTTTTTATCGCGCATTATAACGCCCCCATCGGGATTTGGCGTTGCAGCGTTTATGCCTGCAAGTTCCATGGCTTTGGCATTAACGAACACGGCATGCCCGCTGGCGTGGCTTAACATAACCGGGTTATCCGGAGAAACATGGCTAAGCGTATTATGTCGAGGGTAGCCTTTTATCGCCCGTGTAGGAGGCGTATCCCACTTTTCCTGGTGCCAGCCGCGCCCGGTTATCCATTCCCCGGGTTTGGCCTTTTTTGCTGCTTTTGCTACCATCTGCACGATTTCTTTCCAGTTATGGGCAGAAGTTAAATCCAAACTGCTTAAAGCATTGCCTGTGCTGATAAAGTGGCCATGGCCCTCAATAAAACCCGGGATGGCCGTTTGGCCTTTCAGGTCAATCATTTGTGTCTGATCAGACTTGAAGCGATCCAGCTTTTTCAAATCACCCGCGGAAAGAATGCGGTCGCCTTTGATTGCAATGGCTGTGCCATTTGGGGAAGATGCTTCAAGAGTGATTACATTGCCATTGTATAAAATCAAGTCGGCTTTTGGGAATAAAACCCGGCAGGATGTTAAACTTGAAAGTATAATTAGGACATTAAACAGAAAAAGCTTTTTCATGGATACCTCGAATTTAAAACGGTTTAAACAATGCCATATAAACAGCGCTAATTCCAAATACCCAGGCGATGTACCAAAACCATTGATTATGTTTGGGCAATTTTTTAACCAGAACAATCATTGCAGCGAAGAAAATCCAGATTACGATTTTTGTGCTTATCCAACCAAGATGAACAAGTTCAATCTTGGCCAACATACCAAATCCTGCAACAAGAATTACAAGCAGCGCTATTCCCATATTTATCTGGATAAAGCGGGTTGCCTTGGAATTATTAATTTTCACATTGAATATATGGGCGCCAAATGACATGAAAAACAAAAAAATTCCGGCAACATGCAGCCATTTATAAGTTAGAAGTGACATTTTCCCTCACAATGTTTATCATGTGTTTTGTATTGAAGCAACGGTTTTTCTTACCCTTTGGCCTCATACTATTTTTAAAGATATGTTACCAATTAATCTTATATAAAAAAAGGCTTTCCAAGCGGAAAGCCTTTTTTCAAATAGAGATATATAATTACAGTTGATTTGAGTGTTCGGAGAGATACGAGGCCACGCCTGCTGTTGTATCCTGCATGCCTTCTTCGCCTTTATGCCATCCGGCAGGGCAAACTTCACCATGCATTTCATGGAATTGCAGCGCGTCCACCATACGCAGCATTTCATCTACGTTTCGGCCCAAAGGAAGGTTGTTTACGGTTTCATGCTGAACAATACCTTCTTTGTCGATAAGGAACGAAGCACGCAGGGCAACGCCAT
Source organism: uncultured Calditrichaceae bacterium (assembly GCA_964456445.1). GTDB lineage: Bacteria > Calditrichota > Calditrichia > Calditrichales > J004 > CAYWBI01. Next base: position 7,909 of record CAYWBI010000053.1, on the reverse strand, counting down.
CGGGATGTTCAATACCATAAGCCCGGGTAATGGAATGATTGATATCGGCCACCATCGGGAATTGAACATTGCCGATCCCACCCTTTTTAACATCTGTATTTTTCCAGGCAAAATGGCTAAATTCGGAATCAATCGAAACACCAACGACTTCAACACCCCGTTCCTTAAATTGCGCCAAACGATGGTCGTGGGCAATAATTTCCGTTGGACAAACAAAAGTGAAATCCAATGGCCAGAAAAACAAAACCACATGTTTTCTGCGTAAATCCGACAGCTTAAAATTTTCATTGATAGTTCCATCCGGCATTACCGCTGTCGCGGTAAAATCCGGGGCTTCTTTTGTGACTAATACGCTCATTTTATTTCCTTCCGGTAAAATTTAATATTTATTGTAATAACAAAAGATAAACATAAACACGGCATAAGACAATAAAAGTATTTAGCTGATTTGACAAAATATTGCTTGTCAAGCCGTGCATGGATGTGTAGATTGACCTAAGTGCCATAGACAAGTTCAGGGAGGGTAAAATGTTAAAAATAAACAATGCGGTGCCCATTGAAAATATTTTAAGCAAACAATTTCAGAATTGGGAGAAAAGACGGGAACGCAGTAAGCGCATAACAAGCAATCGTCTGAATATTACCATCTCCCGGGTGCCCTATAGCCGGGGCGGACAGGTCGCCGGTTTTATAGCGGATCAACTTAACTGGCATGTATTTGATAAGGAAATCGTGGACTACGTGGCCGGCAATGCGCATGTATATCGACAGATGATTGAACAGTTCGATGAGAAAAACCGTCATGAAATAGATAACATGCTGGCCGCATTTATGGACAGCCACATGATCGATAACAGCCGCTTTGAAAAGATGTTGGCCGAAGCATTGCTCGGCATCGGTCGTCATGGCGATGCCATTATCCTGGGACGTGGCGCAAACTTCGTCCTGCCGGATAGCATCGCATTAAAAGTACGGATCACTGATTCCATCGAAAACCGTCTTAAAAACTTTAATGGTGACAATCCGAACAGTGATATTAAAAGTTTACGTCTGTTGGAAAATGAGCGCCGCGATTTTATCAAACGCCATTTCTCGGAGGATATCGACAATTGTGCAAATTATGATCTTGTTATAAATATGAAGAATATGGATACCCAAGCCGCCGGAAAATCGATTCTCTGTGCATTGGTACATAAATTCAACATAGGATTAGATCAACTACGTGCTGGTGATGAATAGGTAAAGTTTACATTACTATGATTTCTGAATTTCAAACAGTTGGTGTCAGGAAGGATTCAATATGATGAATATCCAATTTATTACCGATTTTTTTATGTGGTGTACAATTATAAACGGTGGGCTGATGATTATTTGGACCGTGCTGTTCAAAATTGCACCGAACTTAATTTGTAATTTACAAATTAAATGGTTCCCAATCCCACGGGAAAGTCTAAAAATTATTCTCTATGCTTATTTAGCGTTATTTAAAATTTTTTTCATAATCTTCAATCTTGTCCCGTTTCTGGTATTGCTGATCTTGAGCTGACCCAATATACAGTGGCTTCATCCTTTGCGTGATAATTAAAAATTCATACGCAAACCGATTTGTCCCAGGCCAAGATAGGGATGAATATTTAGTCTGCTTGAACCGCCGGGTTTTGAATCAAATTTTACGATATAGTCAGCGATTGAATAGCCGATGATCCCGGCAAGAAACACATCCGAGAACCAGTGTTTGTTATGGTACATGCGCGCACCGGCCACCAGACCGGCGGAGCCATACCAAAAGGATTTCCACAATAAGCCCTCGTGGGATTTTGCCAGCGCGGTGGAAACGGCAAAAGCCACGGTCGTATGCCCGCTCGGCAATGAAAGAAAATCATTGTTTTTCAGCTCGATGGGTTTAAAAACATATGGGTTGTCACCAAGATATGGCCTTCGGCGGGATATAAGTACTTTTAAAATTGTGGTCGCAAACCCGGCGTAAACAAATGCCTCATAGGCCCGCAATCCCATGCGGCGGACTGTTTTATCCCCACTGAAAAAGCCATAGCCATATATTCCCATAGTAAGAAACAATGAATATTGATTCCCGGCATAGTTATCAATGCCAAACAGGCTGTCGTTGAATTTTGTTTGATTGTGCAACGCAAAACTTTTTGTCGATCGATCCGCCAGCGAAACTGCCGCCGTTGCCGCAATTGCCCCCCCCACATATAGCCAATCATTACCGTCAAAGTGTGTGGGCGCCTTTATCAGACCAAGCCCCACATCTACAAAATGGCCGAAATCCGCTTTGATAATCGACGCAGCATTTTCCTGAGCCACCAGGTTTGAGATTGTCGTAATTTGTAAAGCAAATATCAATAAAAGGAAAAACCATTTTCTGTTCATTTCAAGACTCCTGTAAAAGTATTACCGTTTTCTCAAGGTGAGGCAATAGTGGTGAAAAGTGTTGCTGACCCAGGCATTACCATAACCGTAAGGGGCAAGCCGGATGTCATCCTGGAGCCAGAATTGTACCGTTGCAATATCAAAGGTATCACTCAGGGCCTCAGCAAGGTCCCAGGCAAAGGGATAGATTACGCCCTTCTTTTTGATGTTTTTTACGATGATGGTAAACATTCCGCCCGGTTTCAAACGTTGGCTTGTTTTATGGTAAATCCGCAGCAGTTTAGCTAAAAATATATTGTAATCCGCGCAATTGCCCAAATCCGAATCCAGATCCGAGTAATTGACCTTAAGCCCCTTTTGCCTGCGATAACGCTGGGTTTCAGCGCCTTTCATATTTAGCATGTCCCAATAAGGAGGCGAAGTAACGATATAGTCAAACTGCTTCGGACATTCCGGGTGCCGATCAAAATTATAGGCGTCGTCTTCAATCAACCACGCTTCGGGGCAGCTGGCCCCCTGATCATTTTCTTGCATCTTCAGACGTTCGATGGCAATCTGTGCAAAGTGGGAAGTGATTTCACAGCCAAAGGCCTTACGTCCGTTTTCCATGGCGGCCAGTAAACTGCTCCCTGTGCCGGCCATAGGGTCAAAAACAATATTCTCCGCCTCACTGTAGGTTTGGATAAGCTGGCTGATCAATACTTCCGGGAATTTCGCCGGGTGCAGTTTTACCTTTTCTTTCCTTCGTGGTGGTTTTAGAATAAACCAATTTTGTAATTTATTGCTACTGAAAACAGTACTTTGCGGATAATCGATCCGAATCCCGCCCGGCGTTTCTTCCAAAGTATTGCGAAAATTTAAGGCATAGATGACTTTGGAACCCATCACCGGAAAAAATGGTTCAAGCGCGGTTGATTGTTCACAGCAGCCGATTTTTTCATCTTTCATCTCGAACCATTCGCCGATCCATTGTGCCAATTGCCAGGCGGCGGGAAAGAATTCCGAACCGTTTCCCTGGAACGGAATAAAAAAGCTGATATACCCCCTGTGGCGGATTTGTTTACGCAAATGGGGGAGCAGGGGCAGAAGTTTTTCCCGGAAAAAAAGCAGGGTTTCATCCGGCCCGGTTAACGAAACGGCGCGCAGGTCAAATAACGCATATCCCAGCGGCCCGGTGGCAATCGGGGCTTGCAAATCGATAAATATCCGTCTATTTGAGTTTAGCTCTGTATGTTGTGCATGATCAAAACCCCATAGGCCAACCTGCGTCCCCCTTCCGTTTTCATCCAGCTCTTTGCAAAAAAACCGTATAAAATCCCCGGCGCTGCTATCCTGAAAAAGAAACCAGGATTTCAGAAATTTCATATATGTTTTAGAGTCAAGATCATTTAGACGGTTTTTCATCGGTTCCCGGATATTTTTTTTGGCCCAGCAGCAAAGGTTTAATATTACATGTTGGGCGGCGGAATATTTAGAGCGCGCGTTTTTCGCCGAAGCTAAAACCGCGGGCATTCTTTTGTACGGATCCCGCAATATGAAAGGGATCATGTTCAAAAAGCAGGGTCCAGTTTTCATCAACCGCCTGGGGCAACAGGGCTTTTTTCTCAGCTAAGGTCTGCATGGGCAGAACATCATAACCCATGATATACGGCAGCGGTATGTGCGATGCGGTTGGGAATAAATCTGCCGCATAAAACAATGTGTTTTCCCCATCGCTTATCTTCGGCGCCTGCATAAAAGGCGTATGGCCATTAAAGGTAACAAGATCAATGCCGGGAAATAGCGTGCCGGGGCCGTCGATCAGGTTAAGTTTGTTGTTCTCCTGTATCGGCAGGTAATTTTCCTGCATATAACTGGCACCGTCCTTCTCCGATGGATGCATGGCCCAGTCCCATTGTGCTTTTTGTATGTGATGCAAAGCGTTGGGAAAAGTAAGCGCCAGTTCGCCTTGTTTATCAAAGTACGTGGCGCCGCCGATATGGTCAAAATGCATGTGGGTAATAATAACATCGGTAACATCTTCGGGGGCAATGCCCATTTTTTGTAAGCCGATTTCCAAATTATAAGCGTTATGGTCAACATTATAAATTTTTTGGAGTTTCGCACTCATCTTGCGGCCGACGCCGGTATCGACAACAATAAGCTTGTCCGTCGAACGGATCAGCAGGATACGCATAGACAAAATAATACGGTTGAGTTCATCGGCCGGATTGCTGCGGCTCCACAGGGTTTTGGGCACCACCCCAAACATTGCGCCGCCATCCAGACTTAGATAACCGGTTTCGATGGCCGAAACAGAATATTCACCAATTTGCATAATAATCCCCAGATTTATTTTTGGATTGAAAATAAGATATTTATAAATGCGGGAACAGGGAGAAGGATAATATCCTGTAGTTTTTATTGTATTTCGCGGTTCGAGTGTATGTAACTGCCTGCGAAATGAGACGGTTAAGTGTACCGCTTGTCAAAATAAAAACAAATCGATAGCCCAATGCCATAGGCGAAAATATCTAAGGGATCAAAGGTTCCGCCAATTGGGGGCTGGGGCCAATAAAAGGTTTTTGTTTCGGTTAATACACCTACAATAAAAATAGACAACGCAGCCCTCTCCGGAGAACGCGCGAACCATTGCAAAACAGATAAAGATTTCAGATGAGCTGGCCCCAGACTCCTTAGAACTATATAATACCATGCGGGAAATGTCAGATCGGTGAGATAGTTTGTAAAAAACCCACCATCCACCCGTCCCATAGCTAATCCGGCCCCAAGCACCCAGCCAAACAGGAGAATCCAATAAGCAGTTTCCCAATATGTTTTTAACAACACCTTTTTCATAAATTTCCTGTGCCTGATTGCCTTAAAACCTGCTCGCTCATGGTCTCCTTTTTGTGGACCGGTGTGTTTTGTCCTTTTCAATCTCGCCAATGCGTACGGCAATTTTTTCCAAAATATCACGCTGTGAATAATTAGCGCAATGTCCCTTCATAGGTGTAAAAACAATTTCCGCATCCGATGCCGGGTGGCGGGTTCCGTCCAAAAATGCCTTAAGGTTCCGCATAGCATTGTTCAGGTAAAAATTATCCATGTCTCCCATCCAGAGATGCAATTTTCCCTGAAGTTTGGGGCCGAGAAGGGTCCAGTTCTTTTTTAGATAAAGCAGTAAATCATATTTTTTCCAATGTTCGGCAACCTGCTTATCTATAACGCCGCTATGTGGATCAAAAACGGAACGGGGCAGGCCGTCCTTGCCCCTTGGGCTGAATAGCGCGTTCCAGGCGCCCCATTGTTCCCCGGAGGTGACAAAGGTGTTGGAATATCCCTGTACGTTTTCCGAGGCGACTTCCTGTTTTATTGAAAATTGTGGCTCGCCATAAATATTTCTCATGCTCGGCCGGATAAAATTATTCTCACCATAAAAAGCGTTCGTATCGTCATAAATGTTTATAAGTTGTGTCCAATGAAAGTCAACGGGGTCGGGGCTATATGACCAACAACCATTAAACGTGTTTGGGTAGAAAAGCTGTAAGGCCAGGGATACCCAGCCACCGGTTGAGCAGCCATCAACAAAACGCAATTCAGGTTTTTCCGTTACCCGAAAATCTTTCTCAATAGCGGGTATCAACTCATTGATTAATGCATCACCATAAGGTCCGCTATTTTCGGAATTTAATTGATAGCAATCGCCAAAGGGGCCTTCACCATCAAGAAAAACGGTGATAATTTGTGGCGCACTTCCGGATGTCCACCACCGCATAAATGCTTTGTTCCGGACTAAATGATTCACCCTGGTATAGCGTCCGCCATAACCGGCGATATTATAACGGACCGGATATCTTTTTTTCGGGTGCGCTTCATATCCCGCCGGAAGCAGGATGGCCGTTTTTAACTCGACCGTCTTTTTCCACCAGGTGGAGAGGATCATGCTTTTGATTTCGAACAGGCGTACATGTTCATCTTTAACAAGTTTGTGAGGCGGTATAATTTCGGATAAAACCAGTGCAATTTCCTTGCTACCGTCCAGAGTTACCTTAACAGGTTTGCTGAATATATTGCCCGGGGCATTACTGCGTGATTCCGAATTGTCCTGATCCCAAAGGACCTGAACAAAGTATGTCCCGTTTGGGGTTGCATTTAAATCCCAGTCCGACGTTTTCATCCAAGGGCCTATGGTGCTTGTATTAATCGTGGTCTTCTTCTGCCATTGTTTTATATTGGTAGCAAACACAAAACTTCCTGTATTAATACCGGCTTGTCGCCGGGGTTCGACGCCTTTTTTTTGCGAAAGATAAACAAACAACCGGCCTTCGGATTTAAAGGACTTTTGTATTTTTTCGGATATTGATATTTTTAAATTCAGTTCGGACGAAACATTTCGGGCGGGCAGCACCATCACGCAAAAAATTAATAAGACAGTGGTTAGAATTGTTTTGCTACGCATATTCTTTTCCTTTGAACAGGGGGAAGTAAGTTACATGGCTTTATGCTGTTTATAAAAAATATAAAATATCCTAAATTTTGATATGGTAAAAATGTGATTTTTGCAATACTGACCAAGAGGCCATATTCTCTGGTGGCCGTTTTTTGCCTCAGACGCCTGCCCTGACAACATTATGCAATAAATCGTATCCATTCACATTATTACTCTGGCCTTAGCCAATGATCGTTAGTTTTTCGGGCAGTCCTATCAATAGCCTATAGATCAATTGTCATTTTTCCAAGATTGATTTTTTCGGCTTTGGTGAAAGTAATTTCCCTTACAATTTCCATATCCGTCCATAAATATGTATGACCTTTTAATGCGCGCGTTCCCCTCATCCTGCGCTTTAGCCGGTTAATCTCGATTTCTGAAGCCTTTCTTTTCTCTCGGAGTTCCCCATATAACTTGATTGCCGGAAAATCAGGGAATTTTCCTTTGAACAAAGATTTTATCCAAAACAGCTTGCTGCTGTTAACCCCCAATACACAAATTTTTTGATTCAATTTTGCATGATCCGGCAATTTGGCCGGAAATTTTTCAAAGTAGAACCCGGTTTGATCTTTATTAAGGAACAACGATCCAATCGGGGTTGTGGTTGGATTGTTGTCAGAATCCACGGATGCAATTGAAGCATGAAGACTTGAATTAAAACTTTTACTGAAGTGTATTCTTATTTTATCCCAATTTTCTATGATATCCATTTGGCTCCATATATTTAAAATAGCGATGGCCTTGGAACGAAGGGTGCTTTGCAACCACCATGATGATGTGCCGTCTTGTATTTATGTAAGCAAATATATGCAGATTGCCCGGGACGGGCAACAATTTACCGGTATTCTTTAGTTTTGCTTAATTGGGACAGTCAAAAGCAGAAAAATAAAACAGCCTATGTATAACAGGTGATCACAGTTGCATCTAATGTTAATATGGTTTATGTATTTCATGCCAATACCATATTAAAAGGCTCTACCGGGTTTTGGGTGGGTAAATACTTAGATAGAAAGAAAATTCAGAAGACAAGAAAACAGGGTTGTC
>CAYWBI010000052.1:0-21618 GCA_964456445.1 uncultured Calditrichaceae bacterium | reverse complement strand
AAGTAATGTCTATACCTATCCATACCGGTCTTAATGACCGGTATGGGTTTTTAGGTTTTTCCGCCCTTGGCTGATTAATGTCAGCCAAAAGCGGAGCATCCTACCTATTCACATACTAAAACTGTTTCTTGGGAGAATTGTATGACATTACTGGACTACGGGATAATACTTATATATCTGTTCTCGATGATTGGTATAGGTATCTACTTTCAGAAGAAAGCCTCACAGGGCATTGATTCCTACTTTCTTGGCGAACGCGGGCTGCCCTGGTGGGCGCTTGGCGCGTCGGGCATGTCATCGAATCTGGATATAAGTGGCACCATGATAAATACGGCTTTTGTTTTTGCCCTTGGAGCGTCCGGTTTTTTTATAGAAATCCGCGGCGGCGTAACCCTGATCATGGCCTTCCTTATGATCTTCCAGGGAAAGTGGAACCGGCGTGCATTGGTTATGACCCTGGCAGAGTGGATGCATTTTCGGTTTGGCACCGATAAACAGGGCGATTTAGCGCGCATCATCGCCGCACTATCAATTATCATTATGACCATTGCCATGATCACCTATTTTGCCATCGGTTCCGGGAAATTTGTCGCCGAATTTTTAGGTATCCCGGGCTTCCTGGGTCTGGATCCACAATTCTGGGCTGCCACGTTGATGATTGTGCTCGCTATGATTTACACCGTGGCCTCGGGTCTGTATGGCGTGGTCTGGACCGATGTTTTCCAGGGAATATTGATTTTTGCTACGATTGCCTATATCATGATTATTGCTTTTAATTTTAATCTGCCGGATGTTTTTCAGGTTTCCGTTCCCCTGCGTGATGGCACCTTTAAGGTATTAAACACCACCCGTGAAGCCTGGACAAGCATCATCCCGCACTGGAACCTGCACATGCCCGCAAACTCGGCGTACTCCATCTATAATATGTTTGGCATTGCAATATTGTTTTACCTGTTAAAGGTAATACTGGAAGGCAGTGGCGGGACCAGCCAATATATGATACAACGTTTTTTTGCATCGCGTTCCGACCGTGAATCCGGCCTACTTTCATTGTTTTGGACAATTTTACTCGCTTTTCGCTGGCCGTTTATCGCGGCAATTGCCACCATGGGTGTGGTCTTGGGCTCACAAAAAGGCGTTATAGCTGATCCTGAAACGGTATTGCCTGTGGTAATAAATCACATGGTCCCTGCCGGAATAAAGGGGTTTTTGGTTGCGGGTTTAATGGCTGCTGCAATGTCCACCTTTGATTCCACCGTTAATGCAGGGGCAGCCTATTGGGTAAAGGATATATACCAAACCTATATCAACCCCAAGGCGTCAGAAAAGACATTAATGGCGCATAGCCGCTGGGCTTCCGTACTTCTGGTTGTCCTGGGTCTCGGTTTTATGTTGCTTATAGATAATATTAATGATATCTGGGGCTGGATTACCTCCAGTCTTGGCGCCGGATTGCTGATCCCAACAATGGCACGCTGGTACTGGTGGCGGATGAACGGCTATGGTTTTGCCGCGGGCACCGCCGCGGGTATGGTTGCCGCTGTCCTCCAGCGTATCTTCCTGCCCGAGATACCGGAATACTTTGCCTTTCTTGTATCCACCACTTTTTCGCTTATTGGCATGATCATTGGCACATACGCGGCGCCGCCTACCGATGAAGCGGTATTGCAGGAATTTTATAGACGGACAAGGCCCTTTGGTTTTTGGGGACCGGTTCGTAAAAGTATAAAAATGGATGTGATGGAAAAAATAAATAAGGAAAATAAGCGCGATATCATTGCGACCTTTTTTGCAGTTCCCTGGCAGGTGGTTCTTTTCCTGACCGGTATGGCAATTATTTTAAAACGATGGGATGAATTTTCCTGGCTACTGGTCATTTTACTGGTTCTCTCATCCGGGCTCTACTACTTTTGGTTCAGGCATTTATCTACGGAAGTGCACATGGATGATTAAACGGCATTATAGATAAAGATTTTTTTCTGGCAAAGTTATGCACAATTTATCGACATTCGGCTACATGGCAGATGTATTTGACCCCAATACGGCAATGAATGGCAATATGTATTGTAAATATCTAAAATACAAATAGTTAAATATGGTTTTTTCCGTATTGTCAAAAACGCAAATGTTAATAAATCTTGCGGATTGTTAAAAAGATATCCACAAGATATCCACAATTGTTTTTTGGAGGGCAATTATTAAAAAGCAATATTTATTTTGGGGTTTTTTATTGATCCTATTTTTAGGTTGTAAGCGTACACCTGATAATTTTAAGGCATTTTTATTGCAATTGATCGATGTTCCAATGGGGCAGAGGCAGCGCTCCATGGATAAATGGATGTCCGGTAAGCAGCTGCCGGTTATCGAAAAAGAACAGGTCTATTTTATTTATAGAAATAGAAGGGACATCCCGGTGTTTTTAACCGGCGATATGAATGGCTGGCAAAAAGAGGCCATTCCCTTTTTAAAAATTATAGGTACGGACTATTATTATTGTGAACAGCACTACAATTCCACAACTCGTCTGGAATATAAATTTATTGTTGACGATAAATGGATATTGGATTCGTTGAATGTTAAAAGGTCTTTTGGTGGGTATGGGAAAAATTCGCTCTTGCTTATGCCGGGCTATGAATATTCCCCCTATATCTTGCAGGACAGGCAAAAATCATACACGGCGCTGGACAGCTCAAAATTTAAGAGCCATACAATGTCCAGGGTTTATGACACCTGGTTTTATAGAAATGTTCAAGCGGACAGCAGCTCTCCATTGCTGATATTTAATGATGGTGGGGACTATTTGAAGTATGGTTACACAGGAATAGTGCTTGATAATCTTATCCAGGACAAGAAAATACCGCCTTGTCAGGCCTTGTTTTTTCAACCTAAAAAACGTATGAAAGAGTATTGGATAGATAAAAAATTTACACAAATGATGTTTAATGAATATTTGCCCTGGGTGGAACGGAAATTTAAAATAGATAAAAACGCGCCACGGTATATGGGTGGGGTCTCCCTGGGCGGGCTATGTGCCTTTTATGCCCTGAGCATAGGCAAATTAAACGGGGCATTTGCCCAGTCCCCTTCCTTTTGGGTGGACAGTGTAAAAATCATTGACCAATTGAGAACAGCAAATCTGGAAAAGCAAAAACTCTATTTTGATTTTGGCATTCTTGAAAAACAAGATACAGTACAAAATAAAATGAAGGTTTTTCTTGAATCCAGGGCTCTGCAATTTAAACAAAATATCTGGCAGGAAGGCCATAACTGGGGAAATTGGCGGACACATCTCGATCGTGCGCTTATTTATCTTCTCAATCCCGTAGGGAAAGCACTAACGCTGTCCCAAAATTAAATAAGTCTGAATAGGGTATAATTAAAAAATAGTAATCTAAAAAAATATTCTTGAATGATGTAGGAAAAACAATGCCTTTTGATGAAATTTCAATGCGAATGAAAAAGCTGGGTTTTACAGTATATGAAGCCAAAGCATATATCTCTTTGTTGCAAAATAACCCGGCTACCCGATATGAACTTAGCAAAAATTCAGGTGTGCCTCGTTCGGCAATTTATGATGTTATCCGCAAACTGGAGGCCATCGGTGCCGTGAACGGCTTATATAGCGAGCCACAAAAGTATGTTCCCTTGCCCCCCGACCAATTGTTTGATTTGCTTGAACGCCAGTTCAAGGAACGTGTGGATGAAGTACGCTCGTCGTTGAAGCAATTTGAAATATCATTAGAGCCCGGACATTTATGGAATATTGTCGGCTATGAAAACATGATCCATAAAGCACGGGAAATGATTGAACGCGCTGAAAAGTCTATCTACATCTCCCTTTGGCAACGCGAGGCCGATATGCTGGCAGAACAATTGAACAAGGCCATTGAGCATGGGGTTAAGATTATTGCATTTTCTTTCAATTCACTCGATATCCCAAACGAATGCCATTATACTTATGGTTTAAATCAGGGGGCCCTCGAAAAGTTTTGGGATCATAAAATAATTCTTGTCGTCGATCAAAATGAATTGTTAATGGGCGAAGCCGATAATGTAATGCCTAAAAAAACAACATGGACAAAGAATACGGCGATAGTTGATATTGCCACCAATCATATTATCCTCGATATAACCCTGTACGGGATGCGTACGGGGGTCGATGTGTCCCAAACGGTTATTGCCATGCAGAAAGGCCAGTCCGATGAGCTGCAGGATTTGCTCGCCTCATCCGACGTCAATGCGTTGCGGGAACCCAATGGACATTGATCCTCCATCGGACAGTGGTCTTGCCCGGCGGTTCAAATATCTTGTTGAAAATATCAGGGAAACCGCGGTCGTTAAAAAGTTCCATCCGCAACTGACGGCACTACATTGCAGCGCCCCGATTTTACCCGGATTTTATTCGGAAAAATCACTATATGAAATTTATCCCCGTTCGTTTACCCGGCAGGGGACGTTCAAGGCTTTATGCAACGGTTTGGATAGGCTGAAAGAACTTGGTCTCGATTTTATCTGGCTTATGCCCATTTATCCCATTGGAAAAAAAAACAAAAAAGGAAGCCTTGGCTGTCCTTATGCGGTCCGCGATTACTATTCTGTGGAACCCTCGCTTGGGAGCATGAATGATTTTTTACGGTTGGTAGAAGAAGTCCACCGCCGCGATATGCGTATTATACTTGATTTGGTTGTAAACCATGTAGCGCCCGATTACAGCGGATTTGTGCAAAAACCAGAGATGGCTTTAAGGGACAAAAAAAATCTCCCAACCCGCAAGGTGGCCGCTTGGAGCGATGTGGTGGATTTAAATTATCGTAATTCTGAGACCCGTGACCATGTCCGACGAATTATGGCCTTTTGGATGAAACAAGGCATCGATGGATTTCGTTGCGACGTGGCAGGTTTGGTACCCATAAAATTTTGGGAAGATGCCGTTAATGAGCTTAGACAGCAATATCCGGAAATATTTATGCTGGCCGAATGGCAGGGACAAACCTTGCACCGTACTGCTTTTAACAGCAGTTATGACTGGGTATTATATGAATGGATGAAAAATGTAAAAAAAGGCGCCTCCATTAAGCGTTTAACGGAGTGGGTACGTGTTTGGCAACAGATGAATGCCAAAGGCGCCAAAGCCCTGCGATTTCTTGAAAACCATGATTTGCCCAGGGCCGTCAAAACCTTTGGAAAACGAGGCTATGTCCCCTATATCGTATTTATTTATTGTATGCCTGGACTGCCCCTAATCTACAACGGGCAGGAAGCAGGTGCGCAAAAACAGTTGTCATTGTTCGGTCCTGATCCATTAATTGAAGATAGTCCGAATCCGCAAATTCTTGATATATATTCCCGGCTTATTTTTCTTCGTAAAAATATTTTGGCTTTAGGCGCTGAAAACTTTATTATTCATTCCAGTAATTGTACCGATGATGTGTTGATCCTGAGAAAAAAGAATATATTTATCATACTGAATTTTCGGGCCGGGAAAAAACTGGTTCAACTCACTGTCGATCTAGCACATACTTTGAACACGGGGATGGTACTCTTTAATAGTTGTAAAGACCTGCAACTTAGCGGGCAACAGTTGATGTTGAGGCCTTTCCAGTCCATCATTATCCGGATGAAAAATCATGAACAGCAAGATCGGATTAAAGTATAAGTTTATATATCTTAGCACGCTAAGTGTTGTCGTTACGGTGCTGTTAGGTGGTACCGCTCAATATTTTTTATCCATGATTTATCCCGGATATTCACATCTGTTTATAGTTGCCTTTTCCCTTTTTTATATTTTGATCGGTTTAGCTGCGGTTTTTATTTTTACCCGTATAATGATCCGTCCCGTTGTCAGCCTTACGGCAAAGGTAAGAAAAATCCGTGATGGCGATTTGAGCGTCCGGTTTTCTGAAAAGCCCCCACACAAACGGATTGATGAAATGGACCTTTTGTTTGATGGCTTTAAACATATGATAACCACCCTGAGGGAATCGATCGATCAATTGACGCAGGCCAGGGACAGGGCCGAAAAAAGTTCCATCGAAGCGCAAAAAAACCATAATCGCCTCGAAGCTATTTTTAATAGTATTTCGGATGGGATTATGATTGTGGATGAAGATTATAATATCTTAGCTTCGAATAAAAACATGCGGCGTATCTTTGGACATGAAGAAGAGAGCATCATTGGGGAACACTGTTATCAGTTATGCAATGGTTCGCAAACCGTGTGCTCTTTTTGCAATGCCGAAAAGGTGCTGCAAACAGGAACCCCACGCTATACCTTTTGTACAAAGGAAAAAAATGCCACCTATGCAGAAAAAATATATGAGGTCCATAACTTTCCGCTGTACGACGCGCCGACAAACAAATCTTATATCATAGAGTATGTAAAAGACGTAACAGAAGCGATTCAAATGCGCACCGATGTTGAGCATGCCCAACGTCTGGCCGATATTGGCACCATGGCGGGTAAGGTGGCACACGAAGTGCGGAACCCACTCAATGCCATCAAAGGCGCCGCTCATTTCCTCCGGTCTGAAATTGAAAACGAGGAAGCAGGCCGATATTTGCTTTTGATCGAAGAACAGGTGGAAAGGGTAAATGGCGTGACCACTCAATTGCTTTCACTAACCAAACCCCTCGCCCCGGCTCTTCAGCCTGCTACCATTGAAAATTCCCTTGACCGTGCCTTACAGGTTACCCGTCCACAGATGATGGCCAAGGCAATAAGGGTAAATATTGTTCGTGATGATATCCTGCCACAAATTTATATTAACGAAGGCCAGATGGAACAAGCGTTGATAAACATTATTATCAATGCGATAGACGCCATGCATAGGGAAGGCAAATTGGATATACAGCTTCATACCTTACCCATGCAAAACAAAAGCCGCTTTGTAGTAAATATACACGATAATGGCTGTGGGTTACCGGATGCGGAAGCGGATGAATTGTTTAAACCGTTTTTTACAACAAAAACAAAAGGAACCGGATTGGGGTTGGCTATTATAAAACGAATAATTGAAAATCATAATGCTGAGTTTATCTTAAGGAATTCTGAGAATAGTGGTACAGAAGCCCTATTAGTTTTTCCATTGGGAGAAAATCAATAATGAGCAATAAGCCAAAAATTCTTGTTGTGGATGATGAACCATCGATCCTGACCGTAATGGTAGGCAACCTTAGTAAAAAAGGCTATATGGTCCATACCGCAGATGATGGCATCATGGGTTTGGAAAAAGCGCGTTGTGATGACTACGCCACAATAATTGTAGATTATATGATGCCTGGGATGACCGGTATGGAACTATTGGTTGAGATAAAAAAGATAAAAAACGATGTTCCGGTTATTATTGTTACGGCCCATGGTTCAATCGAACAGGCCGTTTCCGCCATGAACCAGGGGGCATTCAGTTATCTGACCAAACCCTTAAATTATGAAGAATTGTTTTCGGTCGTACGCAACGCCGTTCAGCAAAGCCAACTAATAAAAGAAGTAAAAAGTTTGCGCTCTGTTGTAAACTCCCGCTACTCTTTTGAACATATTATAGGTGGCAACGCCCAAATGCTGGCCATTTTTGATTTGATTGAAGATGTGGCCCAAACAGACGCAACGGTACTTATCCGGGGAGAAACAGGCACGGGAAAAGAGCTTATCGCCAGGGCAATCCACTATAACAGTCCCCGTAAAAACGAAACCTTTGTAAGGGTAAATTGTGCTGCACTGACGGAAACCCTTTTGGAGAGTGAGTTGTTCGGTCATGAAAAGGGCGCATTTACCGGTGCTCTGGCTACACGTATCGGTCGTTTTGAACAAGCACACGGCGGAACCTTGTTCCTGGACGAGATCGGTGACATATCGCTTTCAACGCAATCCAAACTTTTACGCGCCCTGCAGGAAAGGGAGTTCGAAAGGGTTGGAAGTAATCAAACAATTGCCGTGGATGTACGTATTATCTCCGCATCCAATAACCCCCTGGAAAAAGCTGTAGCAGAGGGCCGTTTTCGTGAAGACCTTTTTTACCGCCTGAATGTAATCCCTATCCAGTTGCCGCCCTTAAGGGAACGCATAGATGATATACCCCTGCTGGCGTTTCATTTCCTGCAAATTTACTCAGAAAAATTTAAACGTGATGTAAAAGGTATTGATCCCAGGGCCATACAGTACCTGATAGAACAAAGCTGGCCCGGGAATATACGGCAATTGGAAAATGTGATCGAGCGGGCCGTTATCCGTGAAAAAAGTGATAAAATCACTTTTCATACTATAAGCAAATGTGTGTTAATAAGCGGGATTTCAAATTATCAATATTTTATAAATGAAGAAATCCCTTTTGGTGAGCTTAAAAATGCACTCATCAGCAAATTTGAACGGGAGTATATCGACCGTGTGCTAAAGAAGCATAAGGGGAATATAAGCGCTGCGGCCCGACAAGCAGGCATCCATTATAAAAATTTTTGTGAAAAAATGAAAAAACATGAGATCGAAAAATGGGATTATAAGTCATCATAGATAAGGTGCAAATACCATAATTATGGTAAATAAACCATAAAGCCAATCGGTTTTCTATAGCTCTTCCCCATTTCCCCTTTCGCGGTCTTGTTATTTTTCTATTGCCGTCCCGCCCATTTCAGATACTCTTTGATGGGATGTTATTAACGTTTCCTGTTTTTGTTTGTTTAAAGCATTGAAAAACAAAAGGGTCAAAATCTTGTTATTGCTTTTTTGGCACGGCCTTTGCTAATTATTGAATGCTTTCCTTTTAAACTTACCTGGTTCATATAATTTTGGAGGTGCTTGATGAGTGATATTCAATCAAACATGGAATTGGATTGTCGTGGTTTGAATTGTCCCTTGCCCATTTTGAAAACAAAAAAGGCAATTGAAACCTTAAACAGTGGAGACGTCCTGGAAATGATTTCAACCGACCCTGGTTCATTAAACGATATGAATGCCTGGTCCCGACGTACCGGAAATGAATTGCTGCAAAGTGAGCAGGACGGTAATGAGTATCGATTTTTTATTAAAAAAAAATAAAAGGAAAGCATTATGTCTGATACGGTAAAAAAAATGGCATTAATTGCCTCGCGTGGTACCCTGGACTGGGCGTACCCCCCCTTTATCCTGGCCTCAACAGCTGCCGCCATGGATATGGAAGTTCAAATATTTTTCACATTTTATGGGCTGACCCTGCTTAAAAAAAAGTTAGATGCTAAAATCTCTCCGGCATCCAATCCGTCAATGCCAATGAAAATGCCCTTTGGGCCTAAGTCATTGCAAAAAGTCGATATGGCCATTCCTAATGTATTAAGCGCAAATCTGCCTGGTTTCAATTCGATGGCTACCAATTTGATGAAAAAAACATTCAAGAATAAAGGCGTGGCCACAATTGAACAATTACGTGATGCTTGTGTGGATTCCGGCGTAAAACTGATTGGTTGCCAAATGACCATGGATGTGTTTGGTTTTAGTAAAGATGATTTTATTGATGGTGTGGAACTCGGTGGTGCAGCAACCTTTTTGGAATTTGCCGCTGAAGCGGATATTCAACTATTTGTATAGAAGGGCCAAAAAGTCAAATGCATGTAAGATTATTGGACATGGGTATGGTGAGCGTTTTACGTTCACAAAGTATTTATCATGGCATCACATCGAAGATGCATGCCGGAAGTGATCCCGCCATATCAATTATGCGGCCCGAAGCGCCCTATGTATCGATTGGATATTTCCAGGAAGCCAAAACGGAAATTGACCTAAATTTTTGTGACAAAAATCGTCTGCCGGTTATCCGCAGACATGTGGGAGGCGGGGCGGTTTTGCTGGATAGCAACCAGCTCTTTTTTCATGTGATGTTGCCCACGGACAAAGCTGAGGCCATGGGCTTACCCCACTCCCTCGAAAAGCGTTTTGCATATCTTGCCGAACCGGTGATCCTGGCCTATAATAAGCTGGGCGTGAACGCCTCGTTTCGCCCGATAAATGATATCCATGTGAATGGGCGTAAAATTGGCGGGACCGGTGTTGGAGAGATAAATGACGGGCTTGTTTTTGCCGGAAGTATGATGTTCGATTTTGATACGGATCTTATGTCCAGGGTGTTAAATCTGCCCGACATAAAAATGCGCGATAAAGTTGCTTCCACCATGGCGGACTATATGACGACCATGAAAAAAGAACTACCGAAACTTCCCCGGCTTGATGAAGTTGCTGAAGCGTTGTTGACCTCTTTTGAAGAAATATTCCACATAACACTTGTGCCTTCAATGCCACAATTAGAAGAGTTGGATGCCATCTACGAATGGGATGCCCGTCTGAGCAGCGATGAATGGTTACATGCCATTGAGCATCCCGCACATGTTAAAAAAGATGTAAAAATCTCGGCCTCGGTCCGGGTATTGCAGGCGATGCACAAATCCAGGGGCGGCATCATGCGTGCAACGGTACGCACGGTTGATGAAGTTATAGACCAAATGCAGATATCGGGAGATTTTCCCTTATCCCCCCAACAGGGATTATTCCAAATAAACCAAAATTTTAGCGGCATAAAATTGGACCGGGATGAAATGAAAACCTGTCTGCAAAATTCCCTGGATACTCTGAATATTGAGATGGCCGGTGTGGAAAGTCATGATTTTGAGCAATTATTTGAACAAATTATTAGTTAGAAAAGAGGAGCGCAAATGGACGAAGACGGAAAAGTATTTATTTTTATGACCAGCGGGCCAGATACGCCTCAGCGTTGTGCCACCCCATTTTATATGGCCAATATTGCCGCGGTTATGGATAATGATGTTAAAATCGTTTTTCAGATTGATGGCGTACTGTTGGCTAAAAAGGGCGTTCCGGAAAAGTTGAAGGCGCTGGAAGGCGGGAAGTTGATCATCGATTTTCTACGTGATGCCAAGGAAGCCGGTGTTGAACTTTATTGCTGTTCCGCTGCATTGGATTTACATAATATGACAAAAGATGATTTGATCGATGAAATAGACGATGTGGTTGGGGCGGCCTGGATGATGGATGAAGCCCTGGAAGCAGATGTTGTACTAAACTATTAATCCGAGGTGTAAAATGGCAGAATTGAAAAGTTGTTTATTGCCCGATGGACTGTATTACAGTGTGGAAAACAATGTTTGGGCCAAGGATCTAGGCGATGGAACCATCGTAATGGGAATGACGGATATTGCCCAAACTCTTGCCGGATCTGTGATCCATTGTAAACCCAAGGCCGCGGGAAAAAAGATAAAAAAAGGCAAAAGCATTGCAACCGTCGAATCCGGGAAATGGGTGGGCCCCGTAAAATCGCCTTTCGCCGGTGAAATTGTTGAAATAAACGATGCGGTTCTTAGCGACGCAACTGTTCTGAATAAGAGCCCATATAAAAATGGCTGGATTGTAAAAATAAAACCGGATGATCTAAGCGGCGACCTTGCGGAAATGTTGCAGGCCGAGGCCGCCGTTGAAGGGTTTGCGAAATACATGGACGAAAAAGAACTGGGTGAATGTATCCACTGCGAAGGCTTTGAAGGTTAATGCCGCTATTGCTGCGTGTATTTACCCATCCGGCCTGCTCCAATTGCGGGGCTGTTGTACGGATGATGTGGGAAATTTATGAAGAGCGGAATCAGATGTTTGATTTTAGAACCGTGAAACTGGAAAATAAAGACGGTCTGAAAGAAGCACATTCTGAAAAAATAAAAACCATTCCCACGGTAATTCTCAGCAAGAACGGAAAGGAAGTATTTCGGATTGTTGGAACACCCCAAAAACAGCACTTACTGGATCTGGAAAATTATTTAAACAACTAAAGATAAAAGAGGGTTCCCATGGCGTCAATTTACGCTGATGCAAAATATCAGGATGTGCCTTTTGAAGAAAAGCAAAAGCTTTTCGATGCGGTAAAAGCCGATATGCGTTGGAATACCACGCTTTATGGATGCTATGAATGCGGGATATGCGTAGCGGCCTGCCCATCGGCGCGATTTTACGATTTTAGTCCCAGGGTGTATGCCCAAATCATGGCCCGTGAAGATATCGATACCTTTTATGAATTGTTAAACGACAGCGTATGGGATTGTTCGCAGTGTTTTTCGTGCACCCGTTGCCCCAGGCAAAACAACCCCGGCGGTATTATCACCATTATGCGGGAAGTGGCGGTAAAAAATGGCCTACAATCGGCAAAGACCGCATTGCAAGCCTATAGCCGCATAATCTATAAAGTAATGGCCACCGGCACACAGGTTGCGCCGGACATGTTGCAGCCGGATTTTTTCCCGGATTGGGGACCGGATGTAGAAGCGGTTTCCACCAACCTTGATTCCTGGCGACGTGCCATTCCACCGGAAACGATGCATACAACCGAACTGGCATGGGATGTAAGCGAAAAAACACGTATGGAGTTGTACCTTATCTGGAAACTCTCCGGCAACTTGGATATTATTGAAACCCTTGACGAGGGCATATATATGATCCTGACCGAAGTAATGGAAGAGTTATTGGAGGAAAACGGTTACGACCTTGATGATATCGATGTCGTTATTTAATTCAGTTTAATACAAAATACAGTTAATCCCCATATAAAAATAACGGGGGGATCCCATGCTTAAAAATCAAATTTTGGAAGTAATAAAAGAACGGCGCACAATGCGTCAATTCAACCGTTTTCAGGAAGTTGACCCAAAGGCCATCGAGCGTATCACCGAAGCCGCCATCTGGGCGCCATTAAGCATATACCAGTTACAGGAGTGGAAGTTTTTTGTCTGTCAGGGTGCGGCGCGGGATCAAGCCATAAATATTATTCTGGAAGACCCAACGGTTCTTAAATACACACGTATCATGTATGAAAAAGAAGCATGGGGGCCCAAGGATACGTTTATCGAAAAGGGAATTGAATTTGGTATGGATTTAGGCGGGGCCCCGCTGGTTATCATAGCCGTGGTGAAAACCGATCCCAATAAACATCACATGCGCCATAACCTGGGAGCGGTGTGGTGTGCAGCCCAGAACATGATGCTTCAGGTACAAGCGGACAGGTTGGACAGCGGGCTGGTTACTTTTATTTCCCAAAAGATGGAAGCCCATTTGATAAAGTTTTTTGGGCTTGATCCGGATAAATGGCAACCTGCTTATGCGCTAAATATTGGTGAAGGCCAGCAAGATATTCCGCCAATCGAGCGGAAAAAAGACAGCGTTGTTTTTTTCAAAAACAAATAAGGTTTCACGAAAGGGTATTAGTATGTCAAAATTGACCATCATAAGCAATGGCCCCACCAAAGCCCGGGACCGTTATTTTGACCGGAAGGGTGAGCTGCCAACGGAATATTTCAAGGATCAGCTTTTTGAATTGGAGGCCAAAGGCGAGCTGATTGTTCAGCGTATCGATGAAGGAAATTACGTTGAATTAGAAACGAAATTTGGCCGAATGAAAAAAATCCCGGTTCAAAATACCTGGCATCATAAATCCTGTGGGCAATGCGGACATATCCCAGGATATTCAACATCTATTTTTTGGCTACACCGCCAATTGGGTCTTAAATATTACGATCCAAGGGATCAAACATCCTGTACGGCCTGGAACTATTATGCTTCATCGGCATCAAATCCTGCCGCTCAGGCTGCGGTTGCCATACGTAATTTTGCCCAGGCCTATGAAGATGGCTACTTCCCGCTTATCCATTGCGGAACAAGTTATGGCCATTATAAAGAAACCCGTGAGCAAATCATACATCACCCGGAATTACGGGACCAGGTACGCAGAATCCTGGACAAGCTTGGCAAGCCCTTTGTCTTTCCTGAAGAAATCGTTCATTATTCCGAGTGGATTCATGCCATGCGCCATCGCATTAAAGAGAAACAAACCCGTGATTTTAGCAATGTAACGGTAACCGTTCATCCCGCCTGTCATTATCATAAGCTGGTTGTGGAAGATGCCATATATGATCGGGATCTTTATGATGGCCAGCGTACTGCCGTTGTTTCCGGGATTGTAAAAGAACTGGGTGCCGATTTACAGGATTATTCCACGTGGCACGACTGTTGTGGGTTTGGGTTCCGGCATATTCTTGTAAGTCGTGATTTCTCACGTTCGTTTTCAACCATCCGCAAAATTGAACGGATGAAGGAAGAAGCCAATCCCGATGTGGTGGTAACCCATGATACGGGATGTGTAACAACATTGGACAAAAGCCAGTTTGCCGCCAAGGCGCATAATCGTAACGTGGGTATTCCCGTACTATCCGATGCCCAGTTTGCCGCACTGGCAATGGGCGCTCACCCGTATAAGGTGTGCCAATTGCATTGGCATGGCGTGGATAATAAGCCCTTAATGGAAAAAATGGGAATTGATCATGAGAAAGCCTGGGCCGAATTCCAGGTACAGGTAGATCGTATAAAAGCTGGTGAAATAGAATATTTATCATGGGAGGACGCTGAATGAATCCGATCTTAATAGTGGGCGGTGGGCCCGCCGGGCTCGAAGCCGCGCGTGGTGTGGCCGATTTGGGCTATCATGTGGTCTTAGTTGAAAAAAACGATTTTCTCGGCGGGAAGCCAATTGAAGAACATTATTCTGTCTTTACACCTGATCAACGGGATGCGGAAACGGCCATGCAGGAAATGATAGACGCGGTGACCGGTAATGACCTCGTCGATATTCGCACCAATACAACCGTAGAGGCAAGCAGTGGTGACGCCCCGAATATCATGGTTACCCTTAAGGGCAAGGTCGATGAGGAAATTGTGGAGGCAGGGGCTGTAATTTTGGCGACCGGTTTCAAACACTTCGATCCCGGCAAGGAGACCCAGATGTACGGCTATTATGAGTATGATGATGTGATTACCCTGGTCGATGCCGAAAAGATGCTGAAGCAAAAAAACTTTGTCCGCCCATCCAATGGCGAAAAACCAAAACAGGTTTGTTTCATCCAATGCGTCGGTAGCCGAGACCGCCAAATTGGGAATCAGTGGTGCTCCAAGGTCTGCTGTGGGGTAGCTTCACAGGAAGCGCTGGAAATCCGTCAGCTTTTGCCCGATTGCCGCGTGTTTGTCTTTTATATTGATTTAAGGGCATATGGCTTCTGGGAAGACGATGTATATTGGAAGGCACAGGAACAGTATAATGTCAATTTTATCCGTGGTATTGTTACCGAGGTAACCAAACGCGGCGATCAGATTGTTGTTAAAGGCGAGGACACAACAATGGGCCGCCCCATGGAAGTTCCTATGGATGTTGTCATTTTATCTGTGGGTATGGAACCGAGCGATGGTACAAAAGCCATGGCAAAGATGTTCGGTTTGCCATTTGAAGGCCACGGCTATATCGAAACAACCGGTGGTTGTCTCAATACGGTTTCCACCAAACGTGAAGGTATATTTGTGGCGGGCGCCGCTGCCGGACCTGCCGATTTGGAAGATTCTGTTTCCATGGGGGGCGCCGCTGCGATGAAGGCAGCTTCCTTTGTCCGTAAATCTGAATTGCAAACCGCTTAACCGGAGAGCCATGCTTTACGACGAAATTGTAATCGATGAGACCATCGATAGTGAATCCGCGCATGAGTTTTTGATGGAAGCCACAAAATTGGCCAGCTCTTCTGATCTGGAAGACATCAATCTGCGTCTGAGACGAAAATCCGCACTTTTCCAGAGATATCTTGCGGCGGATAAAATTGAGGATCTGGATGAAGAAGCCGTCCGCATCCTTCTGCGCCATATCTTTTTTTTAAGGCGCAAGCATAAATTATTGTTGGAAGGCAACGCCATGCCTTTTTTACGGGACGAAATAAAAACTTTGCTCTATGGCGATAAGCCTCTTGAAAAACGCTTCAACCGTTTTACTTCATCCTTAAGCGGTCTTAATGAAGGTTTAAGGGTCAGCCTGGCCAGCGAGTTGCTACACAACAACGAACCGGAAAAATATTGGTTATGGACAAACTGGGTAATGATGCCCGATAACAAAAGCGGTGCGCTTGCGCTTGTACTGCAAAATGATTTTAAGCTTGAAGCCGAAACAAACGGCGAAATGTATATTGAAATCGGTAAGGCCATCCAGGCGCTTACAAAGGCCGGCAATCAAAAAGGTTTCACGCGAATGGCATCCGGTTTACGCGGCGCGCATATCTTTCTGGCATGTGTGTATGCCGTTTACATGTTTACCGTTTTCAAATTAAAACTTTCCAAGGAATTTAACCGTATTCTGCCGGAACTGCCCGAACTGGCCCGCAGGGTGCTTGGTGTTCAAAAAATGGAGATGAATTGATATGACGTATAAAACCATGCTCCGGAAGGAAAAGGAAAAGATAACGTCCTATGTGGAAAAGGAAACCGCGATTGTTGACGGCGTGGATATTTCCGGTCACTGGAATAAAATGTACGAGCCACGGGAAATAACCAATTATGATATTTCCACACTGGATGAACTACGTGAAGTACCGGGAGCAGAATCAATAGGCTGGTGTTACCAAT
This sequence comes from uncultured Calditrichaceae bacterium, assembly GCA_964456445.1. Taxonomy (GTDB): domain Bacteria; phylum Calditrichota; class Calditrichia; order Calditrichales; family J004; genus CAYWBI01. The sequence goes on along the minus strand of CAYWBI010000052.1, from coordinate 5,171 downwards.
GTGCTCAGTGCATCGGTGTCTGCCCAATCGATAATGTTGGTGATTATGGACCACGCAAAATATATCGTAAGCTGCAAATGGGCCAAAGCATTTTTAGCAGCGCCGATTTATGGCAATGTACAACCTGTATGAACTGTTTGCGTGTATGCCCCAAGGAAGTAAATATGATCGATATTATGCCTGCCGCCAGAGAAAAAGCCATACTTGATGGGTCGGATGTACCGGCGGAATTACAGGAAATGTTTCAGAATACGGCCGAGTATGGTAACCCCATGGGCGAATCCGCACGGAAACGTACGAAATGGACCCGTAAGGCGGAAGTGGAAATCAAGGATCTTTCCAAGAATCCCGAAGCGGTCGATGTGCTGTGGTTTGTCGGCGATTATTTTGCCTATCATCAACGGGGGAACGATGCGGCCCATGCCATGGCACGGGTTTTTACAAAGCTTGGTGTGGATTTCGGTTGGTTGGGTGCCGAAGAGCGTTGCGACGGTGATTCCCAGCGCCTCGCCGGAGAAAAAGGCCTGTTTGAAATGATGGCCGAACACAATATCGAACAATTTAATAAACAGCAATTCAACAAACTGGTGGTCAGCGGCCCTCATGCTTATAACGCCATCAAAAATGAATATCCAAAGATGGGCGGAGACTATCCGGTGGAACATTACACCCAGTTCCTCTCATCGATGATGGATAAGTTGAAACCCCTGCTTACTAAATCTTTTAATAAAAAAGTTACCTTTCATGATCCCTGTTATTTGGGTCGGCATAATGGTGAATACGACGCGCCCCGCAATCTGTTAAATGCAGTGCCCGGTATTGAATTCAGTGAAATGTACCGTTGCAAGGCCCAGGGCTATTGTTGCGGCGGTGGAGGCGGTGGGATGTATCTCGATGGTTTTATGTCCGACAATATCAATGAACGTCTTTCCGAAAATCGCGTGAAGGAAGCCATTGAGGTCGGTGCCGAGGTGCTGGCCGTCTGTTGCCCCTACGAAGTTTCCCGCTTTGAAGATGCTGTAAAATCCACCGGCAACGAAGGAAAATTACAGGTTCTGGATATTATTGAAATTTTGGATTTGTGCATGGAAGAGTAAATACGATGCAATTTTGTTAGGGTTAAATTTAAAAAAGGATTGTCCCATGAAGATAGTAGTGCCTTTAAAACAAGTACCCGACCTGGTGGAAGAGCTGGAGATTGATGACAGTGGCACATCACTGGATTACGAGTACCTTAAAATGAAATTAAATGAATTTGACGATCACGCCCTGGAAGAAGCGCTTTTGTTAAAAGAAGCAAGCGGAGGCGAAGTGCTTGCGGTTACTCTTGATGGCGACGAAGCCGATAAAATGTTGTTTACGGCGCTGGCCAAGGGGGCCGATAAAGCGGTTAAGATTTGCGGCGCCGAAGAAAATATGGACAATCACCAGTTGGCCAAAGTTCTGGCACAGGCCATTAGCGGTATGGGCGCCGACCTGGTGTTAACCGGCGTGCAATCTGCCGCAGATCGTGATGGCTGGCTGGGGCCGCTATTGGCCGTCCATTTGAAAATGCCATCTGTGAGTGTTGTAACGGGTATTGAAATAAATGGCAATGTGGCCATGGTACAAAAAGAATATTCAGGCGGTATTATGGCCGAATTTGAGGTGGACATGCCCGCCGTGATAGGTGTGCAGGCTGCCAAACAATCACCGCGTTACGCCCCGGTTTCCAAAGTGCGCCAGATACAGCAATCGGCCACGATCGAGGAAGTAGCTGCTGGTTCCACCGAAGGCACAGCCCATTCTAAAGTGATTAAAATGGCCCACCCGGAAAAAGGCGGCGGCGCTAAAATGTTAAACAGTGTGGAAGAAATTGTGGCCGTATTAAAAGAGAAAGGGGTGGCCTGATGGGAGATGTATTTGTTGTGGCCGAACACCTGAACGGTGAACTGGCGGAAATCACATTCGAAATGCTGGCCATGGCCAACGGGCTGGGCGGTGAAGTAAGCGCAGTTTTAATTGGTGGTTCCGATGATATGGTGTCCAAACTTGGTGCTGCTTCCAAAGTGATCAGGGTAAACGCCCCGGCGGATTTTAACCCGGAAAGCTATTCGGCCGCGCTTAAGACGGTTATCGATAGCAAAGCTCCCCGCCTTGTACTGATTGGAGGTAGTTCCATGGGTATGGAAATGGCCAACACCGTTTCTGCAAGCAAGCAACTTCCGCTGGCCGTCGCCGGAACCAGTATCACAAATTCCGGGTCTGTACAGGTAGATGCAACTCTTTTCGGCGGAAAGATAAAGGTCCTTAGTGATTTGGGCGAAGGCCCCTGCATAGTGGCGGTTGCCGCCGGTTCGATGCCCGCCGATATTGGACGCAAGGACGGCAGCCCCGCCGTGGAAGAAATGGATGCACCGGTCTATGATGGCAAGGTGCGCTTTAAAAAACTAATCATGCCCGAAAGTGCCGATGTGGACATTACCACCCAGGATGTGCTTGTGGCCGTAGGCCGTGGTATCGGCAGCAAAGACGATATCGAGGTGGCCGAGGAATTGGCCGAAGTACTCGATGCCGCTGTTGCCGCTTCCCGTCCGATCATCGATGCCGGCTGGTTGCCCAAGGCCCGCCAGGTAGGGAAATCCGGACTGAAGGTTAAGCCGAAAGTTTATATTGCCCTGGGAATTTCCGGTGCGCCGGAACACTTGGAAGGTATGAAAAACTCATCGACCATCATTGCCATCAACTCGGATAAAGATGCCCCCATCTTCGATGTGGCCCATTACGGCATGGTGGCCGATTTGTTTGATGTGGTTGAGGACTTAACCGAAGCACTTGAATGATTTAAAAAGGGTATCTTTTGAAACACAAGCCCACAAAAACTTTTGCTCCCTGTTGACCGGAATGGGGCAAATTGATGATCGTCAGTCAGATGGAATATGGGCTTTAACTTTTTAAAAATATAATGAGAGAAACGGGGCAACAGGTGTCGGCAAGCATTAATGCCCCGCTATCTCGTTTTTTGTTCCGTGCATAATTTTGTCGCCGGTACGCGGACGGCAGGATTTAGCATACAACTTCGTAAGTAAAAACCACCAATCTAACAAGGGGAGTATTCTATGCTTTCTTCAACCGAGCAAATGGCCTTTATCGCCTTAGTTATAGTATGCGGTGCAATCGCCTTTATCGGATTTAACCGAATGATAAAAATAGTACGTAAAGGCGGCCCTGCTGATCGCAGCGATAACCTGATTGGTCGTTTTATAAAGGCCCTGATTGATGTGGGGCTGCAAAAACCGGTGTTCAGGGCACGGCCCATGGTCAGTGTTTTTCATGCCATGATCTTTTTTGGCTTCAGCTTTTACCTGCTGGTAAATGTAAACGATATCCTCGAAGCCTATCTGAACGGTTGGTCAACGATCGGACAGGGCGGGTTGGCAGGCGCTTTTAATCTCTTCTCCGATATCTTTAGTGTCTTTGTGCTGATCGGGATGATCTTTTTCCTTATCCGTCGTTTTATTGGCAAACCGAAGGTGTTTGAATTTAACACGAATGTCATGCTGCGTCCCGGTGTGCAGAGCGGGGGGATAAAAATCGATTCATTGATTGTGGGCATCTTTATCATTCTGCATGTGGGCTCACGCTGGATGGGCACCATTCTGCATCTTGCCGAAAAAGGACATGGTGACTCTTTTATGCCAACGGCAAGTGCTGTGGCGCCGCTTTTTTATGGCATGAACCAGGCTTCCCTGGATTTTGGCATTCATCTCACCTGGTGGATGGCCATGGGGCTGATCGTGGTTTTTCTGCCTTATTTTCCATACAGTAAGCACCTTCACCTGATGGTGGCGCCGGTCAATATTGCCCTGGGCCGCAAAACACCCAATGGCCTGTTGGCATCGGTGGGCGATCCTTCCGCACCGGGAGCAGGCAAACTGACCGATCTTTCCTGGCCGCAGGTTTTGGACGCCTATGCCTGCATTATGTGTACCCGTTGCCATGAGGTATGTCCGGCCCATAATTCCGGTACGCCCTTAAGCCCCTCCGCGCTGGTAATCAATAAACGCTACTATATCAGAGAGCATGGCAAGAAAATTGTCTCCGGTACCGATGAAGGCAGCCTGCTGGATTATGTGATCAAGCCCGACGCAGTTTGGGCCTGCACTACCTGCATGGCCTGTGTTCAGGTTTGTCCAGTAGGAAATGAACCCATGGTTGATATCATCGAAATGCGTCGTAAAATGGTGTTTGATGCCAACATGCCCGACGAGCTCGGCGAGGTGTTGCGCTCCTTAGACGAACAGGGTAACTCCTTCGGGGAATCCTCCCGAAAACGTACCCGCTGGACCAAGGAGCTTGATATAGAGATAAAAGACCCCACGAGGGAACCGGTTAAATATTTGTGGTTCGTGGGCGACTTTGCCTCCTTTAACCAAAACTGCCAGTCCACGACCCAAAAGGTGGCCCGGGTACTAAATGCGGCAGGTGTAGATTTCGGTATCCTGAAAAAAGGTGAAAAATCCGCTGGTAACGATGTACGCCGTGCCGGGGAAGAAGGCCTGTTCGAAGCCCTGGCCGAAGACAACATCAAGACCCTGGAAGACTGCCAGTTCGAGGAAATCATCACCACCGACCCGCATACCTATAATGCGCTTAAAAACGAATACCCGGCCAAGGGCGGAAATTACACGGTTCACCACTACTCAACATTTTTGCTGGATTTAATTAAAAGCGGCCGGATACAACTCAAGAAAAAAGTTAATGCCCGGGTGACCTATCATGATCCCTGCTATCTCGGACGCTACAACGGCATTTTTGACGCACCCCGTGAGCTGATGGAATTATGCGGCGTGGAACTGGTGGAAATGCCGCGTAACCGTTCCAATTCCTTCTGCTGCGGAGCAGGCGGCGGACGTATTTGGATGAAAGACCATGACGATATGACCCAACGCCCGAGCGAAAGCCGTATCGATGAAGCTATGGGACTGGGCGATATCAAATACTTTACCGTGGCCTGTCCCAAGGACATGACCATGTATTCCGACGCGGTAAAAACCTCCGGAAATGAAGGCAAGATCGAAGTCATGGATATCATCGACTATGTTCTGGAAGCGATGGATATTCAGGAACCCATGGAAATTGAAGGAACGGTGGAAGCATAAATCAGAGGAAGCCATGAAAAAAACATATCA
>CAYWBI010000051.1:0-21636 GCA_964456445.1 uncultured Calditrichaceae bacterium | reverse complement strand
ATTCATGTTCATTAAAAGGCGTATTCTATTTCCACACAAAAACCAGTAGAGCCAAAAAAATAGAACCGCTTCGGTTTTTAAAACAATGCAGATCAATTGCAAAACGGGATTTTTAATATTTTTTCATCCACCGGGGAACCATCATGCCAAGCTTAAAAAACAAGACAATTCTCATCACCGGGGCCAGCCGTGGAATCGGCAGGGCCATGGCGGTAAAATTTGCATCAGAAGGGGCAAATATTGTAGCTGCCGCAAAAACGCTGGATAAACACCCCAAGTTGCCGGGCTCATTAAATGAAACGGTAAAAGCCGTGCAGGACGCCGGGGGGCAGGGGGGTGGCCGTTCGTATGGATGTCCGCTTTCCAGAGCAGGTACAAAATATGGTAGATACCGCCATTGATGTGTTTGGCGGCATTGACGCTTTGGTAAACAACGCCGGGGCGATCAGCCTGACCCCGGTGGAAAAAACCCCGCTGAAAATATTTGACCGTATGCATACGGTCAACGACCGGGCCGTTTTTTTGTGTGCCCAAATGGTATTGCCCCATCTTAAAAAAGCGCAAAACCCACATATTTTAAATTTATCGCCCCCCCTGGATATTAATCCAAGATGGCTAAAGGATTATGGGCCATATACGCGCAGTAAATTCAGTATGTCGTTGCTGACGGTTGCCATGGCAGGGGAATTTGAAAAATATGGAATTGCCGTAAACAGCTTGTGGCCAAAAACAATTATAGCGACAGCGGCCATTGAATTTGCCGTAGGGGACAAGTCCATGCTGCAATATTGCCGAAAACCACAGATCATGGCGGATGCGGCCCATCTGCTTTTATCAAGTAAAGATTTGGAATGGTCCGGGCAGCTCTTTACCGATGAAGATGTATTACGTGCCCGGGGCGTGGATGATTTTACAAAATATGCAGTCAATCCTGATTTTATCGATGAGATCAAGAAAGATTTATATGTTTAAGCTATTCCAGACAGATCACCAGGTATGACTTAAATTTGTTCCATTTGATAGGAATGATATAAGATTCAATGGTATTGGGCAGCTTTATATCACGTATGTCGCCTTCAATTGTCACCGGTACGGATATCATAAAATCCACGCCAAACGATTTGCGCAGGTTGCCGGATATCGTATTGGCAATCTCCCCTACAAGGTCCATTATGTCACTTATGGATGGTGTTTCAGGTTGTAGCATGTAATGGGCCAGGGTGTAAAGCATTTTCTCGTTGGCAGTATAAAAGATACTCCCTTTTCTTTTACCGGATATCCCGATGATCCCGGTATATTCCATGACAAAATTTTTACCGTTTTTTATGGACGGTATCCCACAAACCGCCGGTTTGCCGGTGATTTCACTAAAAAAATTAATAGTGGTTTCAATTACATATTTAATTTCAGAATCGTTCATAATTATAAACTCTCAGACAATTTCAGTATGATTTTTTGGACTTCAGTTGTGGTAAAAGGCTTGGGGATAAATGATTTTGCCCCTTTTTTGATTGCCTTGATGCCCGTGGCCTTATCGGTTAGGGCGCTTATGACAATTACTTTAACATCTGCGGAAATACGCAGCATCTCTTCAAGTACAACTAATCCGTCCATTTCCGGCATTGTAATGTCCAGGGTGACAATTTGGGGCAATGTTGATTTAAAAAGTTTCAATGCTTCAAGACCGTTTGCGGCAACGCCAACCAATTCATATTTTTCAAGCGGTAAGCTTCTTTGAATTATTTTTCTGATTATTGCTGAATCATCAACGATTAAAACTCTGATATTATTACGCGACATTTTACCCCGGGCCCTGTTAATTGATATGTGTGATAGGTAAAGTTATTTTGAATTTACAATATTCGGACGTTTTTGATTCAACTTCAATTTTACCGTCGTGGCTTTTTAAGCGGTCGCGGATAAGGTCCATGCCAATGCCACGTCCGCCAAGCATATCTACATTATCCGCCGACGAGATACCTGGAACAAAAATGACCTCTTCTATTTGGTGTTCATCCCAGGATTGTACATCGCTGGTTTCCCATCTTCCGGATTCTATGGCCTTTTGCTTTAATTTTGATAGTTGTAAACCACGGCCATCATCCAGATATTCGATTATTAAAAGGGAATCCCGGAGCTGGCTCGAAACTTTGATATAACCCGATTTTTCTTTGCTGCTGGTGATCCGTTCATCGGGTGTTTCAAGACCATGGGTCAAACTGTTGCGTACCAGTTGAATAAGCGTGTTTTTTAGCAGTAACCGAAGTTGTGGCGGGATATGTTCGAAATTCATTTCAGAACAATCAAGTTTTACTTCTTTCTTTTGCTCTTCGGAAATACGCCTGATCATGTTCTCGATTGACCTCAACATGATCGAATTAGTGTTTTCGTTTTCTTCTTTTTGCGGGTGGTTAAACCGGCTGATTTTACCGATGAGATCGGAGAGTTCGGCTAAGCTGTTGCGCAAATCCTTTAAATTGCCCACCAATCCTACAAAATCACTTCCCTTTAGCCCCGTTTGTCCCAGCAAATGTTTTATGGAATTTTCGATATCGTGTACTTTTATGCCAAAGGATTTAAGATCGAGCAAGTTGGCGTTTCCCTTTATTAAATGCAAAGAGCGGGCGATAAAGGTAATGGCGGCAGAAAAATCCTTTTCCGGTAAATCTTCCCGTAGGACAGATTCAATGTTGTCCAATTCATCGGTGGTCGATTGAACAAACTCCAGCAAAAGGGAAGGGTCAAGATGCAAAATGCCCATAATCCATTCCATTTGCCGCTTTGCATTTTCTTCACTTTCGCTTAATTGCTTTTTCAGTGAATGCTCTTCCGTCTCATCCACAACCGTTACAATGAGGTGTGTCAGTTTATCCTGTTCAAGTATTCGTTGAAAATTGAAAGAAAGAAATTTAGATTCCAATGAGTTGTCTTCACGTTGAAAATAGAATTCCGCATGTGCCAATGGGTTTAAACTTATAATCAAATCTTCATCGATCTCCGGGTCTTTTAGAATCTCTATATATTCCACGGCTGTCCGGGTATCCTGTTCCTGCAAATGTGTACTGATTAATTTTGTAAATTCCTTACCATCGGGTTTTTCCATTTCCAGTATGTTTAAAAGCGCCGCCGAATACTGGGATTGGATAATGAGGTTTGTGTCCAGAAGGAAAAAGCCCTCTTCAACGTTTTCCAGGATGGCGTCCTTTTCTTTTTGGGCCATTTTTAGATCAATGTTTCTGCGGTAAAGCTCTTTTGTGCGAGTATTGACTTCTTTCTGCAAATGTTCTTTTTGGTTTTTTACCCTGGATATCCGCATACTTAAATAAACGCGGATGAATATGCCGATGAACAAAACAAATAAAACCCGAAACCAGATTGTTGCCCAAAAAGGCGGCTGGATATAAAATTTTAATTCGGCGCCTTTAACATTCCAAAGTCCATCGTTATTTGTGCCCTGTACATGAAAAGTATAATTCCCGCCATCCAGGTTGGTATAGCTTGCAAAACGTCTGTTGCCACTATCAATCCATTCAGGATCAAATCCTTCAAGCTTGTATTTATATTTATTGTTAAAAGAATTTGTATAATCCAGTGCGGCGAATTCAAAGGAGATAAATTTATCCTTGTATGAAAGCTGCATCTCAATATCAGAATTTACCAAACTATCCACATTGATGGTTTGATCATATTTTTTGAAGGCCGTAATAACAATGTTTGGCGTAATTTTATTCTCCGGGATATTCATAGGGTTGAAAAAAGTAATCCCTTTTACACCGCCAAATACTAAATCATCATTTGAAAGACGTAAAGTTGCGGAAGCGTTAAATTCGTCATTTAACAGCCCCGAGCTGGTGTTAAAGGATTTTATTTTTCCATCCTGACGGCTAAAACGTATGAGGCCATGACCTGTCGCCAACCACAGGTTTCCCAGACGATCTTCATTAATTGAATAGATGACGGTGCTTTGTGAGCCCTGCGAATTTAAATATTGCTTAAATTTTCCTGTTTGGCTGTCGAATTGATTTAGGCCATTATCCGTTCCCACCCAATAGATACCGGGAGGGTCTTTTGGTGATTTGTAAAAGCTTACTATAATATTGCTGCTTAAACTTGTACTGTCGCCGGCTATCGGTTTATAGGATGTGAATTTTTCTGTTTTCGTATTGAAACGATTTAACCCGTTATAGGTTGCCAGCCATAGCTGATTGGAACGGTCCATATACAAATCAAGGATACGGTCATCACTGAGTGCAGAAGCATCCGTGGGGGAGTTTTTATAGCTGGTAAATTGTTTGGTTGTTGGATTATAATGGTTTAACCCTTTGAGGGTGGCAATCCAAAAAGCGCCGTCCTTGTCTTCCACTATATCACGTACACGGTTGCCCGATAATGAATTTTTATTTTGGGGATCATGTTCGAATATTTTTATTTTTTTTGTCCGTGGGTTGAATATGTTTATTCCACCGCCATCGGTTGCCAGCCAAAAATCACCTTTATTGTCCTTAAATATTCTACGGATGGTTTTATGCGTGAAAAATTGTTTTTTATGATGCAGGATATTTGTGATGGTTTTTTTTTGCGGGTCATATATGTCCAGACCCGATTCGGTCCCTATCCATACACGTCCATCGGCCTCTTCCAAAAAAGACCAGACAATGTTGGAGCTTAATCCGCTAAGGCCATCGGTATGTGCCTGATAGTTGGTGAAAAATGTATAAAATTTGCTAAAACGGTTTATTCCCCGGTTGTTGGTGCCTATCCAAATATTACCGGATTTGTCCATGGTAATGCTGTTTACGTCGTTATTGCTCAAACTCTCCGGGTTCTTAGGGTCATGCTGGTAATTTTGGAATTCATGTACTTCGGAAAGAAATAAACTTAACCCGTCTTCGGTTCCAATCCAGGTCCTTTGATCCTGATCCTTATAAATTGTACGGATCGTGTTTCCAATTATACTGTGCCTGTTTTTATTGTTATGAAAATAATTTTTTATTTTACTCGTTCTTGGATTAAGTGTGTAGATGCCCTGCTGGGCGGTGCCAATCCAAATATTGCCATCGCTACATTGGGAGAGGGCGGTAATAATTTCGTTATCCAAAAAGTGGAGCTGGGGATACTGGACCACTTTATTGGAATCTGTTTGTACTATTTTGAATAAACCGCCATTATCGGTTCCAATCCATATATTATTTGATTTGTCCTCGAATATTGTTTTTACATTCCGGGCATTTTGTGCATATAAAGAATCTGTGTGGAACAAAAAGGTATCAATCAAGCGGCCATCCGGCGTAAGGTGCGAAATGCCGGCGCCCATGGTGGCTACCCACATTGTATTATCCGCAGCCCGGATTATTTCTGAAATATTTTTACCCAATAACGATGGATAGTTGCTAAAGGTTGTGAACTGTTCAGTCACGGGGTCCAGGATAGACAGACCGGTAATGGTGCCGACCCATATTTGTTTAAGCGGGCTTTCGGTGATGCAATTAAGATAGTTGGATGCGCTTGCCTTTTGGCTTGAATTGCTCTGGCGATAGACTTTGAAATCGTAGCCGTCATAGCGGTTAAGGCCATCCTGAGTGGCAAACCACATATAGCCTTGCTGATCTTGCAGGATATCATAAATTGTATTTTGAGAAAGTCCGTCCTCGGACGAAAGTTTTTCAAATTTTAGTGACAGATTTTGGCTGAGAGAAAAAACAATACTTATTAATAGTGCCCATACAATCCGTGTAAACATTTTTATGGTCCCCCAAGACCGTTTTCTTATCTTTTTAAATGATATCGGTGCTGGAAGGGCAATATTTAGAATTTTATTTAAATTGGAACCACTCAAAAGAATACCGGAGAAAATTATTATAAATACCCTCCGATCATTTCTTTTCCATACATAAAAATGGATATTTTGGTGAGAAGTGTGTTTTATTTATATTCTTCGCTTCTAATTAATGCGCTTTAGTGTTACATTTGTGCATTCTCTATAAAAATGATGATATGAAAAACCAGTTTCCCTTCAGCCTGATACATCTAAAAAACAAAGAAAGCCGTGTGCTCTATCTTGCCATGTTTATCATGGGGGCCTGTGGACTTGCTTATGAATATACACTTAGTAAAATTTCCGGTGATATTCTGGGCAATTCGGTGCATCAATGGGCGGCCATCATTGCGGTGATGATGTTTTTTATGGGTATTGGCGCCGATCTCCAGAAATATTTTAGGGACGAAAAGCTCAGTGACTATTTTATTGTATTTGAAACTCTATTGGGGCTTATAGGTGGTTTTGGCCCGATTGCTTTTATATACGTCTTTGGAAACTATCCGTATTATTTTGTCCCCGTGCAGTATTTTTTTATTATTGCCATTGGACTGATTATTGGGTTTGAAATCCCCCTGATCACCCGCATAAACGAGCAATACACCAATGCGCTGAAACTGAACCTGGCCTCCGTGCTTAAAATGGATTATATCGGTTCACTGGCCGGGGCATTATTGTGGATATTCCTGCTGCCGCTTTGGTTTGAACAGGTACAATCCGCATTTTTTTTAGGTGGGCTGAATGCCTTAGTGGCATTGTTGACGTATTTGTACTTTAAAAAAGATCTCAAACACCCCGTTTTAAATGCACTGGTTTTGTTGGTTACAATTGTCTCGCTGGGTTTTGGCTATCTGCATGCTGATAACTGGCGGGCTTATTCCGAACAATTTCTATATCGCGATCCCATCGTCTATTCACATACCACTATTTATCAACATCTGGTGCTGACAAAAACCCGTTCCGGCACCTTGTCGCTTTATATCAACGGTCATCTGCAATTTAACAGCAGCGATGAGTTTATCTATCATGAAAATTTGGTTCACCCGGCCATGATGCTTGCGCCTGTTCATCGTAATGTGCTTATCCTTGGCGGCGGGGACGGCCTGGCTTTGCGCGAAGTGTTAAAATATCCCAATGTACGGCAGGTGACGCTGTGCGATCTCGATCCGGAAATGACACGCGTTGCAAAAGAAAACCCATTTTTAAGCGCGTTGAATCAATCATCATTTAGTTCAGCGAAGACACATTTTGTGGAAAACCGGGCCATTGCCCCGGGTGATACTTTTCGGGTATTTGAAGGCAACCAACATCTCAGGTACACGCAGGATGGCCGTTTTGTTCAGAAGGTGCATTTGCTCAACATGGATGCTGTAAATTTTGTGGATCAGATCGATGGTATGTTTGATGTGATTATTCTGGATTTCCCCGATCCCAATGCCGTGGATTTGGGAAAACTGTATTCCCTGTCTTTTTATAAACGTCTGAAAAAACATCTGGCGGTCGATGGCGTAATCGTTCAACAATCCACATCTCCATATCATGCCCGTGAAGTGTTTTTGGCCGTAGGGCGCACCATGCGTGCAGCCGGTCTGGTTACCTTGCCATATAAGGATAATGTGCCTTCTTTTGGGGAGTGGGGATGGTGGCTGGCTGCCCACCCCACCTATTTTTCGGAAGAGTTGATGGAGAAAAAGCTGCAACATTTACCCGCGTTGCCCGTCCCTACAAAATATCTGACCAACAGGGTTGTAGCGGCCAATCTAATTTTTAATAAAGGTGGGCTGGATGCCAACGAAACTTTTATAAATACACTTGGGAATAATGTAATCTATCGTTATTATCTCAACGCATGGCAAAATGAATAATATTGAGCTACGGGCATAGTTATAGTTCCGTAAAAGTTCCATTAAAAATAGTGAGGGAGGTTTCTCGTGAACGAAAATGTATTTAAATATCTGGCCGTATTTTTTCTGGTCATTGCTTTATGGTCGTTTTGCAGTGAACCGGAATATGATGGCGGGACGTATGATGTGAATGTCCAAACGCTCACCCCGGCACGTGACGGGTTGGATTTAAAAGCGGTGGGCAGTCTGCTTAAAAAAGCAAAAACCGCGGAAGAATTTGAGAAAATGCTTAATGATACCGCACTGGGTGTAAATAACCTTGATCTGGATGGCGATGGTAAAGTTGATTATATCAATGTTACCGAATTTGGAGACGCTAAAGTCAAGGGCTTTTCCCTCACATCACAGCCTGCCGAAGGCGAGACCCAGGAAATTGCAACCATCAAAGTGGAAAAAGTATCAGACAAAGAAGCCAAGGTGCAGGTTCAGGGCAATGAGCAAATTTATGGACAAAACCATTACTATCAATCGCACATGGGGATCGGCCAGATGCTGTTGCTCGGATATATGTTCCGACCGCATTCTTATTACATGTCGCCCTGGCATTACGGCTATTATCCATCTTACTACCGACCGTACCGAAGTGTCGGTTATAATTCATATTCCCGCAGGACCAGCAGTATGTATGGCTCTAGTGGTTTTCGATCAAGCACCTCCCGTAACATATCTTCCTCTGTTAAATCGCCAAATGCCGGCAAGACGGCAAATAAAATTAAGGCGCCGCTTTACAGGCCAACCCAGTCCCAGCGCAGTTTTCAAACCCGTAGCCGGGCAGCGGCCAGACGTAGCGGAGGTTTTGGGCGCAGCCGTTCGGGCTCCACACGGCGCGGGTCATCCAGTCGGAGTGGTGGCTTCCGCTCCGGAAAGTAATTTAGACTGTTTGAAATCAATTTAAAATAGGCGGAAATTATGAATGAATTAGTTCAGGAAATGTTGTCATCCGATGTCATAAAAGAATTGGTGCGCTTTGATGGCGCGCTATATGTCCTTCTTGCCTTTATCCTTTTATATGTGGCCAAGTTGCTTTATGATCTTTTTACACCCTACAGTCTTAACGAACAGTTGACGGAGAAGGACAACAAAGCTGTGGCAGTGGCTTTTTCCGGCTATATGTTGGGCATACTGATCATCATACTCGGTGTATTTAGTTCCGATGGATATAATGCTGTGGCCGAAAATAATTATATTGTAATATTTCAGGATATGCTGAGTACCCTTATCTGGGGGATATTCGGGATATTGCTTCTCAACCTTTCCCGGGTTATCAATGACAAATTTATCCTCAGCCATTTCAGCAATACCAAGGAGTTGATAACCGATCGCAACATCGGCACGGGTGCGGTTATTTGGGGAACATATATTGGCGCTGCCCTTATTATACGGGCGGCCATAGGTGGCGAAGCGGTCAATTGGCTTGTCGATATTGTTTCGGCCCTGATTTATTTTGTACTGGCACAACTGGCATTTATTATCTATGGCTGGATATATCAATGGATGAGCCGTTTTGATTTGCATGCGGAAATTGAAAAAGACAATATTGCCGCCGGTTTGGCCTTTGGACTAAGTCTGACGGCCATGGCCATAATTCTATCGGGTTACATCACAATCCATGACTCATTGACGGGCTTGCTGGTTTGGTTTGTAATTGGTTTGTTCTTGCTGGTGGTCAGCCGTTATCTTGTGGATAAATTGATTTTGCCCGGCTCGTTGTTGGACGAAGAAATTGCCGGGGATCAAAACTGGGGGGCCGCGCTGGTTGAAGGCTCTGTGGCCCTGGGCATGGCCGCGGTTATCGTTGCATCGTTGCTGGGATAGAACCTGCGTTGCACATAGTCTTTAAAATATGAATGAATAAAACGCTAAGGAGTTGTTTTGGCGGGGGCGTATAAGTTAAATTTACTTTCGGGTTCATTGTTGACGGGCTATAAAACGTTCATAGATTTTGATCCGGTTCCGTTGTTAAAACAAATACAGGCAGAACAACTTCCGGTTGATTTCTTCGATTTTTATAAAGCGGTTTCCAGTGTATATTCATCTAAAATCGAGGGTGAGGAAATTGATTTTGACAGCTTTTATAAATCCAAGTTTTTGAAGGTTCCCTATAACAAGAATTATACACAAAAAGCAGAAGATTTGTATCGGACTTATACTTTTACCCTTCAACACCGCTTGACGGAAAAAAACATGTGCACGGCCCATGCTATTGCCAGTATGCATCTTTTGTCGGAAAATAATCGGGGACGTTACCGGACAAACCTGATGTATGTTCTAAATAAAGAAGACCGAATAGAATATGTTGCCGCCCCGGCGGAACGGATAAATGAAGATATGAAAAAACTGTTTTTGGACATTGCCCGATTGACAGAGTCTGAATTGTCCCCGGTGGAGGTTTTTTATTTCGCCGCATATATGCATCTTGTTTTTGTCAAAATTCATCCCTTTCAGGATGGGAACGGCCGTATGGGCCGCTTACTTGAGAAATGGTTTATGACCGAAAAGCTTGGTACCGAAATTATTTCCCTGGCCCTGGAAAAAAACTATTATCGGCGACGAAAAGATTATTACGCTAATTTAAAGGCCCTTGGTGTTGAATATGTAACACTTGACTACCAGCGTAGCCTCAACTTCCTGTTAATGTCAATTCAGGGTTTGAAGCAGCAGGCGACGGGACCGGACGCTTAATTTTGAAATAAAGCATATATATCAGGAAAAAGAACATGGCAAAAACCTATACGGTCAGCGAAGAAGAAAAAAAACGTTTCGCAGGCATCTACTTATTGGAATATATGATCAATACACCCTATACGCCGCCACTCTTTTTGGAAGGCAATGATCAGGATTTGGAAACGATTTTGGAATGGCTGATGGCCGAACGGTTGGTAACGACCAAGGATGATGCCATCTACATCCCAACGCAAAATGGTCGGGAGCATCTGGTGAATTTTATGGCCCGTTACAGTGAGTACCTTACTGTTTTTGATATATTTAGCGCTGTAGATTTACAAAGTGGGGAATTTGCTTTTGAACGCTGGAAAGAATTTGATACCGACGAGGCATTTCACAAATATTTAGATGATCCCCGTTGGGATGATTTGCGGGTGGCTGTGGCCGATTATAAAAAAATGAACCCGGTTGAAATCGTTTTTATGAGTTTTATCAGTGAACGTCGTTTTGGACGCAACGCTTCCGGTTGGCAGTTCGATTTGCTGCTCGGCTCCGTTTGGGATGAAATTCTGGAGATATGTAATTCGGCTGTTCAATGGAAGGAATTGGGCTATGAAGATGACCAGGGTGTGGTAAAGGCCAAGGATGTTATAAAGGACATCATACGCCAGGGAACAGATATTATGCTGGAGTTGCTTGGGGACAAAGCGCCGAAGGCCATCTCTGCCAACCCGGCTTCAAAGGATGCAGAGTATTTTGTCGATGAAGTGGAAACACCGGAATTCAGCTCGGATTACTATGCCGCTTATCGCGATCCAAAATATGTAAGTAAAAACTGGAAGTAGGGAATACGGAATACGGAATACATATAGAATTTAAGCATAGCGGTTGGATAAAAGATGTAATTGCCAAGCCTTATAACCGGAAAATGAAAGTATGCTGTTTTTTGTCAAATATTTAAAAAAGGTATTATCCGGCGGAAGCCTGAACAGTCGTATCCCAAAAGTGCTGTTGCTGGCGGTGCTCCTGAACGTCGTCTTTGGCAGTTTGTTTTATTTTGCCGAGAGAGACCTGCAACCCGGGCTCAGTTATGTCGATTCGTTGTGGTGGGCCATGGTTACAATGACCACGGTTGGATATGGCGATTTCTTTGCCAAAAGTTCGTTGGGGCGATTTTTGATTTCCTATCCCACCATGATCATTGGTATCGGGATTATTGGTTATCTTGTAGGTGTGGTAGCAGACGCCATGCTTGATTACGGCGCTAAAAAAAGAAAGGGGTTATTAAAGTTGGATTTAAAAAATCATCTAATTCTTTGTCATTATCCCGGTGAACAAAAAGTAATCCGTGTACAGGATGAAATTCGGCGCAGTCCGCGTTATTCAGAGACGGAGATGGTACTTGTTTCTGATCTTCTCGATGAATTGCCCGAATCACTAAAGAAACGTATTCATTTTGTAAAAGGCGATCCTGCCAGGGAAGTTATTCTAAACAATGCCAATTTTGACCAGGCCATCGGCGCTTTTATACTGGCCCAAAATCCCGGGGAACCACAATCCGATATTAAGAGTTTTGCCGTGGCGACCCAAATCAAAATGCTGTCCCGCGAAGTAAATCCACGTTTACGGGTTATCGTGGAAATGGTGAGCGCTGAAAACAGGGCAATGATGGCCCGTTCACATGTCGATGGCGTGGTGTGTGCCGATGGCATTATGGATGCGCTGATCGCTCAGGAATTTTTATATCCCGGGCTAAATGATGTCTTTCATGAAGTGCTCAGCAATGCGACGGGCAGCGAATTTTATATTCTGGAGAATCCCTTTGGGGATACCTCCTTTGGCTTAATCCAAAAAGAAACACTGGATTCTCCGCAAAATGTGCAGGTTGTTGGAATTCAACGTAAAAAACACACATTGATGAATCCCGATAAAACGACCATGGTCCATAACGATGACCACTTGATTGTTCTGGCAAACAACCGGGATGATTTCAATTATTTTGCCCATGGAAAATCCGAAGCAAGTTTGAAATAAGCAGATAATTTATCAATAATCAGATAGGAGAGATCATGGAAAACATTCGTATTGCAACCCGGCGGGAATCACCACTCGTCCCGTTTTTGGAAATGAACGACTTTAGTGTTGAGCAAATCGGGGATAATATCCTGCGCGTAAACAGGCAGGAAGAACTTGCGGTTTATCTAAATGTTACGGCTACGCAAATTTATTTTGAAGCCGATCTGGGCAATATCAGCAGCTTTGCAGATAAAGATGTTTATTTTAAATTGCTCGATATGAACACGGAAATTTTACCAATCAGTTTTGGCATAAACAACACCAATCCGGATGATCCACATCTTGTACTTGTTGAAAGCCGTGAGACAGCCGATTTGAGTGATCAGGAATTGTTGGCTGTATTTGACGCCATCGAACTGGCGGTTGATAAGGCGGAGAATATCCTTTCGACTTTTATGACGGCATAAATTGACCGGGGCCCAAAACAAAAACAAATTTATAAAATCAGGAGTGTTCAAATGAGTATTTTTCAGCGTATTTTTAAAATTGGCGAGGCCAAGGCCAATCAAATGGTGGATAGTATGGAAAAGCCGGAACTGATGCTGGAACAGGCCATAAAAGACAAAGCCAAACAAATCAGCGAGGCCAAGAAATCCGTGATGGCCGTTATTGCAACAGAAAAACAGACACGTGCCCTGTTATTGCGGGAACAAAGCGAAAAATCCAACTGGGAAGGAAAAGCACAGCAGGCCTTAAAAGCCGGTAACGAAACTCTGGCTGTAAAAGCGCTCAACCGGGGCCAGGAACATGAGCAGAAGGCCGCTCAGCTGGAAGCAACCTGGAAAACCCAAAAAGCAAGTGTGGATTCCCTGAAAATGGCTGTAATAAAAATGGAAGACGAACTGGCGGAATTTAAACGCAACAAGGATTTCATCATTGCCCAGGCAAAGACGGCCGAAGTTAAGAAACAAATTTATGAAGCCAAGGCACAAATCCATAATGACAAAAGCGCCGACGATTTAATGGCAAGGATGAAGGCCAAGGCCGAACGCGCCACATTTGAAGCCGATGCAGCCGAAGAACTGGCCGAGGACACCAGCGGTGATTCCCTGGAAAAAGAATTTGATCAACTCGGTTCAGGCAGCGCGTCTTCGGAGGTTACCGCAAAACTGGAAGCGATGAAAAAACAACTCGCGGCAGGAAAATAATGGAAAATGCTGTCCTGGGCCGGCATTTGATGCTGGAGCTTTATGATTGTCCGCAATCCCTGCTGGACAATATCCCAAAAATTGAGGCGGTATTGCTGCATGTGGTCCGGGAGTCGGGCGCTACGCTGATCAGTAAATCCTTTCATCATTTTTCGCCCTATGGGGTAAGCGGGGTTGTGGTTATTGCCGAAAGCCATCTCACCATCCATAGCTGGCCGGAACATGGCTATGCGGCTCTGGATGTGTTTACCTGTGATCCGCGTATCGATTATGATTTGGTGGAACAACTTTTGGTGAGCGGTTTTAAGGCAGGCCGCCACCATACGCAATTGCTGGCCCGGGGCAGTCTGGCGGAAATTCATGCCCGGGCGGTTTAAGATGCGCTTGTTGTTTTTGTTTCTTATATTTACCGGACTCTTTACAACCTCGTTGATCGCCGAAGATCAATATGCGGGCTTAAGTCTTCAATTCTCCCGGTTTTCATTAAACGGACTCGGGCAGCTCAACCATACGTTAAACGCCGAGCAGACGGGGGATGTTCCTGCCGGCCGCTATGCCTATGGCCTTAGCCTGATTACCCAACGTCATGGCCGGATTACCTCTTCCTATGATCTGAGCATCGAGGGCGGTATTTCTTCCTGGAACAAGGGCGATAAATTCTCCAGCCGGATGAACCTGTTGCATTTCTTTTACAGCCTGTCTTATACTTTCCGGGAAAATGACCGTTTGGGCATCTATCCTCTTTTAGGGATCGGGCTGCAACAAAGTTCGCTGGAAATAAAAAACCGCAATCTGAAAAGTACGACCATAGGCGAAGTCCTAAACGGCTCTGCGCTCGATGCTTCCTTTATGGCGCTGCATCTTGCGCTAAAGCTGGCCCTGCGTATGGAGTTTGTACTCAGCGAACATCATACGCAGGGGACATGGACCAAAATCCCCATCGGCCTGGAAGTGGCTTATATCCAACCCTTCTATGGGCTTATTGACAACAGTCTTAGCGGCAACGGTTACAGTTATGTACAAGTACATGGTTTGCCGCGGCTTAGCTGGGCAGGCTTGCAGCTTTCACTGTCTATTGGTCTGAGGGCGCTTATCAAGGGGGACGCAGAAAACTAACATGCTCTCAAGATTTGGTATTTACCGACGTTTGATGGACATTCTCTTTGTTGGTCATTGGAGCGGGCCTTCCTTCCAGTGAAAAAAGGGTTTGCTTATATATTCGGGAACTGCACCAGCCATGATTGTTTTTATGTGCAGAGAGTTTAGATATCATGAAACCCAAGATCAAAATTATTAACCATCTGGCCCGGTTTTATGTCTGTTTTTAGCCACAATTAAATACCCGCCTAAATAAATTAAAACAAGTAAAATAATGGCATCCAAAAAGTGGATGGCGAAAAAAGAATAAACATATATCCAAAGATCATGTGTCAGTCGGTCAACAAACTCAAAATCCGGCGTGGATAGGTTTACAATTTTCTGTCGTATGTCGTTCTCAGAAACCGTGATTTTTAAATAATGGTAAAAATCATGTTTGGGATGATTGCCTATCAGTTCCGCTCCGGCCCCACCGGTAATGGTAAAGGGGATTTGTCCCCACGTTCCTTCGTAAAGGGCATGGATATGTGAGGCGTAAATATGTGTCACTTTATGTTTTTCAAATAAGGCGATTAATTCTTTGACCTGTTGTTTGTTCCCCAGGGAATGGTGGAATTCATATTCCCGTATCACAGGGATACTGAACAGGGGTTTTGCAACGGCTTTTGTTCTGGGATCGAAAAGTGGTACGTGCAATAGGATAAATTTATATTTAAATGTATCGGACATCATAAGCTGCTTTTTAAGCCAGTGCATCTGGCTGGCTTCCAACTGCACCTCGTTCGCGTCGTCCAGGGCAATAAAAAAGGCGTTGCCCACATGGAAAGAGTAATAAAACGGTCCAAAGATATTATAGTAATTTGTCCGTCCGTCTTCGCGAATATCATGATTGCCAACGACGGTAAGGAAAGGAATTTTACTCCGGGCAATCTGCTCCAGGAACCAACGGTATTTTCCCTTTTCACCATCATAAACCAGATCGCCTAAGTCAAGGGCAAAGGATAAATCCGGGTCATGATTAAGTGAGTCGATTAAGGTTTCAAAAACCTTGTGACTGTTTTTATTATCGCCGAAAAGCGCGAAGGAAAACTGCGTCTGTCTGGCGTTTATTTTTTGCAACTGTTTGTAATTGTTGTCGCTAACAGCGGGAAAAGTGAATAACGAATAAACTTTTGCAAAAATAACCGGCGCCAGTAAAATGATGGCAATAATAAAAAAGGACTTGCTGAAAATATATTTTTTCATGTTTTAGAACCCATCAAAGCTATATAATACACGGGCAATAAAAATAAAAGCAGCACGGCAGAAAGTGAAAACCCGCCGATAACTGCCAGGGCCAGCGGCTGCTGCATCTGGGCCCCAGCGCCAAGACCGATGGCCAGTGGTGTAAGGGCAAGCACGGCGGCGAGGGTAGTCATGATAATCGGCCGCATCCGTACCTTACCCGCTGCAATCAAAGCGTTTTGTAATGACATCCCTTCACTGCCAAACATTTGAACATAGTGAATCAGGAAAATAGCGTTTTCGGCCACGATACCAATAATCATTATCATCCCCATCATAGATGAGATGTTTAAGGGGACGCCGGTAATCCGTAACATCAGAAACACGCCACTAAGCGATAAAATGGACATGGAAAGGATAATCAACGGAATCTTAAAGGATTCAAATTCCAGAAGCTGAACGCTAAAAACCAGCAGAATGGCCAGGGCGAGAACCATTAACAAACCCTTAAATGATTTTTGTTGTTCCTGATACAGACCACCATATTTGATAAAAACCTGCGGTGTAAGTGAGATGTCTTTTTTGATCCGTGCCTGAATATCGGATAAGGCGCTTCCCATATCCCGACCGCTGAGGCGTGCGGTTACGGCAATCATTTGTTTCAGGTTTTCCCGTGTCAGTTCCGGCTGGCCATCGAGCACCGATAAATCGGCAACAGTGCCGAGTGAGATGTAATCCCCCTGGGGGGTAAGCATGCGCATGTGTTTGATACGATCGATGTTTAACCGATCGGCCAGGGGATAACGGATACGCACGCCCGTCATAAACTGACGGTCTTGTATTTCGGAAGCAACCTCGCCGTTGAGCGCGGCATTTACTTCCCGGCGAACGGTCTCGGCATTTAGACCATAAAGACCGGCAACAAGTGGTTTAATCCGGATCATAATGGAAGAACCGGCAATGGTGATGCCGTCATAAATATCCACCACGCCCGTCACCTTATGAAGCAGCTTTACCACTTTTTGGGAAATAGCGTCTATTTGTTGGTAATTGTCGCCAAATATTTTTATTTCAATCGGTTGGGGCACGGCGGTTAAATCACCGATCAAATCGCCCATCAACTGGGCAAACTCAATTTCAATGCCCGGTACGTCGCGCAGTATTTTATGACGCACACTGTCGATTACCGTTTGGATGCCTACGGACCGTTTACTTTTAAGACGCACTAAATAATCCCCCATATTGGCTTCGGTTAAACCGGCAGCAAGTTGCAAACCGGTCCGTCGTGAATAACTGACCATTTGGGGGGTGTGGGCCAAAATGTCCTCGATTTGCATGAGTACCCGGTTCGTTTCCTCTAGTGAGGTACCGGGCGGCGTGCGGTAATCCAGGATAAAGGTGCCTTCGTCCATTTCCGGCAAAAAGCCGCTCGGCAATCCGCTGTACAGAACATAAGCAAGGCCAAGCAATAAAAATCCCATGGCAAAGGCCTGACCATGGTGTCTGAACAAATAATGCATGGCCCGTTCATAATATTCAAAGATATGTGTTAAAAGCGAACCGGTGGTTTCCTGCTTTGCCGCATCTTCTTCCGAAATATACCTCTGGGACAAGATGGGAATAAAAAAGATGGAAAGCAGCATGGACACAAAGAGGCTGATGGCCATCGTTAGCGACAGGGATTTAAAAAAGGCGCCCGTAACCCCGGTTAAAAATGCCAGAGGCGCAAAAACCACTATCGTACTGAAGGAGGAGCCGAGAATGGGATGATAAATTTCCTTTAGTGAGTTATGCACGGCGGAAGCGGCCTTTTCCCTGGATATGGCCAGATGACGAATAATATTTTCCACAACCACAATGGCGTCATCGATGATCAAACCGATGGCAGCAGCCAAACCGCCCAGCGTCATAATATTAAAACTCATGTTGAAAAAATGCATAAAAAGTACGGTTATGCCAATGGTCAGCGGTACATCCAGGGAGGCGATCAATGTGATCTTCCAGTTACGCAAAAAGGCCAGTAAAATGAGGATGGCCAGGATGATGCCGATCAGGATACTATCACGGACATTCTTCATGCTTTCAACGATTAATTCTGATTGGTCATAGAATTTGGAAATGGATATACCTGCCGGAATGGCGGTTTTCATTGCGGCCAGGGCGTCTTTTATTTCTGTGTCAATTTTAACCGTGTTGCCCCCGGGCTGTTGATAGATATTGAGCAATACAGCATCTCGCCCCATGGCGGTTACCCGTGTCCATTCGGGGCGTACCGATTCCTTTATAACGGCTACATCACTTAAAAATATGGGGTTGTGATGATCGGTTTTTATTATGGTTTGCCCGATGGCCTTCTTTGATGCATACTGGCCGTCAACCAGTGTTAAAAACAATTTATAATCCTGTTCAATTTTACCGACCGAAGCGATGATATTGGTCCGCTGGATCGCCCCCGCTAAATCAGACAGGGATAGGTGGTAGGACCGCAACCGCTCCGGGTTTACAAGTACGGCATATTCCTTGGTGCGTCCACCGAGGACTGCCACCTTTGCCACGCCGTCAATACTGGTCAGTATTGGCCGCAATGTATATTCCGCATAAGTACGCAACTCCACCAGGCTTTTTTTTCCGGAAGTCAAACTGTAGCCAATAATTGGGAAAACGGTAGGGTTCATCCTGCGTACCCGAAATTGAAAATTTGCAGGCAGATCGCTTTTGATCTGATTGATCGCGTTATTGACCAGCAACTCGGCCTTGATCATGTCGATATTCCAATGGAAATTAATCGACAGTTCGGTTGCCCCGCGGCTGGTGGCCGAGCGCACATTGATCACATCCTGAATGGAATTGACAGCTTCTTCCAATTTGCGCGTCACGGTAATCATCATACGGTCGGCGGGCATGTCGCCTGCTTCGGCAGTAACCGAAATTCGTGGAAATTCAATGTTGGGGAAAAGTGCCACCGGTAGCTGAAAACCGCTGAAAATCCCAGCCAGCGTTAAACCGGACACGATAAACAGAATCGATTTAACATGCCGCTTCATTATATTGCCTATATCCATTTTATTCTTCCTAAAAAATAATTATAGTAAATTCCCTATAACAACGGTTTAATGAATTTGCATTCTTGCTTCTTAATCGTCATCTATATTAAGCGATTATTTTATGAGCCCACTTTAAAAGCCCTGAAGGGCTGAACATTTTGAAGTTGAGTTATGTTACCCAACATAAATGTTGAGGCTAACATAATGTACTTTATTCAGTTAACCCCATCGTTTACAGACTGTGTGAAAACACCATGTCAAGTGTCATCCCGACATTTTGAGAACCCGCGGCATCAATCCAATATCATCTTTAAAAATCGCTCAATTTATGTTTTATCTTTGTTCATTTTTCATTTGTCTTAATTCTTACCTTCATGCCGTCCTCCAATTCATAATTGCCAAGATAGACCACTTTCTGTCCGGCCTTTATCCCTTGTAAAACCTGTACCTGTTTATCGGTGATAATTCCCGGTTTTATTTTGACCTTCCGCGCGGTACCTTTTTGCACAATAAAAACATAATAAGTTTCATGGTTGTGTAAAACGGCCGATCGCGGTACTACCAAAGTATTTTTTTGGCTCTTCACGAAAATTTTTGCAACGGCAAACATTCCCGGTTGCAACAGGGCGCCGGGATTATCCAATTCTATCCAGATATGAATCAGTTGTGTCGAAGCATCGATTTCTTTGTTTTGTTTAATCACGCTCCCCATAAATAAGTGGCCGTCGGACAGGTTCGGAATGTTGACGCGGGCCTCCTGTCCCACATGGACTTTTTCTATATCCTCGGTTTCTACTCCAATATCTGCGATTACGGGTTGCAGGTTCACGATGTGTGCCAAAACCTGTGTAGGATCGGCTATCTGTCCTACGACACCATTGACGCTGCTGACCAGACCGGTGATGGGTGAGCGCAGCAAGCTGTTTTCACGGGCATATTGAAGACTGCGTTTTTGTAGTTCATAATCGGCCCTGGCCAAATCATTTTCTGTTTGGGCCTGCTCCAGTTTAACACGGGCAATAACACCGTTTTTAAATAATTTCTGTGCCCGCCGTAAATTGATCCCGGCTTGTTGAAATGCGATTTTTGCCTTTTGTACAGACATATCCGGCGAGATGTCACGTTGCAGTTTTATGATCCGCTGGCCCTTTTGAACGGGGTCCCCCGGTTTTACAAAAATGGTGTCGATGCGCATTGGCATAAGCGCAGAAAGCCGCGCATCGTTTTTGGGCAGTGGGCTGATTATACCATGCCCTTCCACCGTTTCTGCGATGGCGCCCACTTTGGCTTCTGTTACCTGCACGGGTGCAACGGTCTGCGCTCCTAACGGCAGGTTGAAGGTCAGCATGATTATAGTCCATTTGATTTTGTTCATAAATCCATCTTCCTTAATAATTTTAAAAATTGTTTTTTTTTATAGCTCTCGTTGCGAGATGAACGAATTTGTTCCCCCTTAAAAATGGAGGTAGGAGGTTGTCCTTATGAAATGCATACATCTATTGTTTTAGTTTGTACAGAATTCGGATATACCCGGCAATTTCTTCCAAACGTAAATTTTTACAACCCCCTTAGTTCCCCTTTTCTAGGGGGGAAGTTTTAATTCATCATTTGGCCCGGCACTGTTCAATTATCTGCATTGTTTGATGAAGTCCCGTACGTATTATTCTATCCAGCCCAGATCTTCCGTGAGCATTCCGGCATTGTGCAATTGTGATGGCACTGTATGTGTCTATATACCCCCGGCAATTTCTTGCATACCATAATATTTACCCCCCCCTTGGTCCCCCTT
The DNA here is from genome assembly GCA_964456445.1 of uncultured Calditrichaceae bacterium. Lineage (GTDB taxonomy): Bacteria > Calditrichota > Calditrichia > Calditrichales > J004 > CAYWBI01. Next base: position 874 of record CAYWBI010000051.1, on the reverse strand, counting down.
TTCCAAGGGGGAAGTTTTAATTCATCATTTGGCCCGGCACTGTTCAATTATCTGCATTGTTTGATGAAGTCCCGTACGTATTATTCTATCCAGCCCAGATCTTCCGTGAGCATTCCGGCATTGTGCAATTGTGATGGCACTGTATGTGTCTATATACCCCCGGCAATTTCTTGCATACCATAATATTTACCCCCCCCTTGGTCCCCCTTTTCTAAGGGGGAAGTTTTAATTCATCATTTAGTCTGGCACTGTTCAATTATCTGCATTGTTTGATGAAACCCCGAACGTATTATTCTATCCAGCCTAAATCTTCCGTGAGCATCCCGGCGTTGCGCAATAGAGATGCCTTGGCTGTATAAAAATTATACCAGGCAGCAAGATACCCGATTTGTGCACGGGTAAATATTTTTTGCGTGTTGATCAGTTCAAGATTTGTGATACTACCTTCACGGTAACCGATGCGGGCCATTTTTACAGCCTGTCCGGCCTCGCTCTTACCTTCCCGCATGGCCTCAATTTGGGCTTTTTGTAAACGCGCTTCATGGAAGGCGTTGATCACCTGCTGTAATATTTGTTTCTGTATTTTCGACTGTGTTTGCTCAATTTGGTTAAGATGCAGGGTGGCAATCTGGTAACCGGCCTTTTGTGCGCCCCAATGCCACAAAGGCAAACTGACAGTCAGCATTGCTTGCCAGCCGCTGTTGTTACGGGAAAGAGGGGGATTCGCATCCCAGCCATAAAACAAATTGGCCTCGGCAGAAGGCAGATTTTTAAACAGCATGGTTTGCCGTTGAACAGACGCCTGTTTATACTCTAACTGAAGTGCTTGCCATTCCGGATTGTTTTGCAAGGCTGCTTCCTTGTAAATATTTAG
>CAYWBI010000050.1:0-22053 GCA_964456445.1 uncultured Calditrichaceae bacterium | reverse complement strand
TAAATTTTATTGTTTGTTCAGTTACCTAATCAACCAAATCTTAATGTCTATAAAAATCTCATTACTTATTGCTATTTTACCGCTCCTATTCGCCTGCGCTTCCATCCAACAGACGACACAGACAAATGACATACAAAAGACGCCGACGGTTGCAGGCCACACGGTCCCGGGTGTGGAAAATTTTATTGCCCACTATCTGGACGAAATCAAAAGCAAACGCATCGGCCTTATAACAAACCCAAGCGCCATTGACCATAATTTACGGGCTACGGTGGATTTGTTCTATAACAACCCTAAAATTAATTTAACCGCCCTTTTCGGTCCTGAGCATGGGATTCGCGGGAGTGTGAACGCCGGGGCAAAAATATCAAATGGCCTTGACCCACAAACCGGGCTTCCCGTTTATAGCCTCTATGGTAAAACGCGTAAACCTACTGCTGAGATGTTGAAAGATATCGATGTTTTGGTTTTTGACATCCAGGATGTAGGCGTGCGTACCTATACATACATATACACTCTCTCTTATGTGCTGGAAGCGGCCGCCGAAAACCATATACCTGTTTATGTGCTCGACAGGCCAGATCCATTGGGCGGGACAATCATTGAGGGAGGATTGGTCAAAGATGGCTATTTTTCATTTATCGGGCGCTATCCCCTTCCCTACCGCTATGGCATGACAGTCGGCGAATTAGCTGCGTTTTTTAATACGGAATACCAAATCCATGCAGACTTGAAAGTGATCCCCATGCTACGTTGGAAACGCGCCATGATGTGGGAGGATACCGGCTTATTTTGGGTACCAACATCCCCTCATGTGCCGCACTGGAAAACAGCTTTGTTTATGCCTGCCACAGGGATTATCGGTGAACTGCTGGCGATAAACATCGGCGTCGGTTACACCTTGCCCTTCGAATTGATTGGGGCACCCTGGATTGACGGCGAGAAATATGCAAATGCCCTGAATAATTTAAATATAGACGGCGTTCTTTTTCGACCGCTGTTTTATACACCCTATTACAGCACGTTTAAGGGTCAGGAATGTGGCGGCGTCCAGCTTATTATAACCGACAAGAATAAATTCCGTTCTTTTGAGACGGGTTTATATCTTATCCACACTCTAATCAAATTGTATCCGGGTCATGATTTGTTTGCCAATGAGAAACGCGTTGGATCTTTTAACAGGGCAATGGGCAGCGATTATGCTTTACGGGCGTTCAGGAAGCATACACCGGTTTCGGAAATACTTGCTAACTGGCAGGATGAACTCAATACATTTTACATCACACGAAATAAATATCTAATATATAATTAAAGGAATATTCATGCATGCATCCTTAACTTCAATCGTTTTATTTGCCAATCCATCCAATGACGTTACCGCAACATTGAGGTCCATCGGGGAAACGGAAGATGAAGAGTTAGAACTGGTCATTCTCGCCAATGATGATTTCAATAAAAATATTTCCGCTTCATTAAATGCCGATATTCCTATAAAGTGGGTTACGCGGGATAAGCAAAAAAGCCTTGGCACCGCTTTAAACGCGGCCTTTAAAGCTTGCGATGGTGCGTATATTCTATTGCTGTTGAATGAAAACAATCGGATTGAATTAAAATTAGGTGCGATAAGTCTTTTCCGCCTTGCCGGACAACGAAATCCCTTTACATCTTTGATTTACAGCGATTATGAGCAGGTTAATTCGGATGAAGTAAAAGAGGTTCGTTTACTTAAACACCATATTGGACGTGTCAGGGACAATCAGGACTATGGTTCTGTTTTTTATATCGGGGCGGCAGAGTTAAAACAGGCAGGATATTGTAACGAAAAACTTAAAACCAACACGATATATGATTTAAGGTTAAGACTGGCCGCGGTTGGAAAGCTACAACATATTGCCAACCGGTACGCGGGATCATTATATGTTAGCTATACCACGGGAAACACCCATAATGTATTTGATTACCTGCTTGCCAGCAAAGAGAGTCAATTGGAGGCAGAGGATGTGCTGACGGAACATCTGTCAAGGATAGGTGCAAAACTCAACCCGGGTGTTCACTATCTTCCCCGGCCCAAGGCCCCACAGGACGCCAGCTTAAAAGCGACGGTTATAATACCTGTAAATAACAGACCGGAGTTTATCTCCACGGCAATTGAATCGGTACAGGCCCAAACAGTGCAGGATGTTGAAGTTATTGTAGTCGTTAATGGCGGCCCCGACGACCCCACGGTTCCGGTTGTAAAAGAATATATGGCAGGCGGAAGTAAATATGACGCTAAAAAACCGGCGGTGGAATTACTCATTTTTGCCATCAACAATCTGGGGCTTTGCCTTAACATGGGCGCTGCACGGGCGCGGGGCGCCTATTATGTACAGCTTGACTCCGACGATCGGCTGAAACCGAATGCCGTGGAAAAAATCCTGAAGGTTTATGAAGCTGACCCCATGGTGGCCATGGTTATCGGTTCTTATGATGTCTGGGAGAAAAATGCCGATGGCCAGATCGTACGCATGGATGAGATTGGCGTGGTTACCCATGATGAATGGACCGAAGAGAACGGCCGAAATAACCTGTTGCGGATAAATGGGGCCGGGGCGCCCCGTTCACTGCCCATTCAGGTCATTCGGGAAATTGGTTTTAGCGTGAACGAAGAACCATTTGCCCGCAACTATGGCGAAGACTATAACATGGTATTGCGCGTCTCGGAGCAGCACCGTATCGGACGTGTATGGGATGCCATTTATGATGTCATCCGCCATTCGGGCGGAACCGATCATAACATTGACCAGGCCACCATCGACCGAAATGATGAGGCCAAGGATTATATGCGAAAAGAAGCCATTCTCCGACGCATTGCCCTTAATAAAAACGTATAGGGATACAAAATTGAATGGAAAAAATATCAATTATCGGGATAGATGGCGGCGCCTCAAAAGTGAGCGCCTGGGAAATTGTGTTCAATACCGAAAGTAAAACTTTTGGCCTTGGAAAGCATCACGCTGAATTTAAATACAGTTCGGTTCCTGGTTATATTGATGGCTTTGAACCGGTGAATGTTGCCAGCCAATTGGCAGAACGTGAACATGACAATATCGTGCCATCTAAGGATGAACAACAACAGGAAGCCGTGTATGTTGAAGCCTGTGCTCAGGCGATCGAACAGATCGGCGCTCAGATCGGTTCCGAAAACCTGCTTATTGGCATTGGAATGCCCGGGTTAAAAACGTCCGATCAACGTGGCATCGCTGTTGTTGCCAACGGTCCGCGCATGCTTCATTACAGCACGCTTCTCGAAGAACGTCTTCGTGCGGCACAAATTAAATTAGCATCTCCCATTGCCCATCTTGGCAGTGACGCCGATTATTGTGGCCTTGGTGAAAACTATGCCGGGAACGGCGCCTTTAAACCCTTGACCAATGCTTATTACCTTGGCGGTGGCACAGGCGTGGCCGACGCTTTAAAATTGAACAACAAACTTGTAGCACTGGATCAAACGAAAACCTGGCTGGCCAAAACCTGGGAAATGCAGTACAGGGATGGGCGTTCCCTGGAGCGTTTCTGTTCGGCGTCCGGCTTACAAAGTGTGTACGCCGGGTTAAGTAATATCACCATTGAAGAGCTTAATTCAAATGGTACTTATCCTCCTCAGATTGCCGACCTGGCCGGAGCCGGCAACGTGGCAGCTATTCAAACCTATGAAATCGTTTCCGATGCCCTCGCCCTGTTGCTTTATGAAAGAATCACATCCCTTTATGCCGGTTGGGCCGGTCTTCTGGGGTTTATGAACCCCAATCGACCCGCACCACAAAAAGATCATCCCTATCTTGGCCAGTTTTTTGATCAAATTATTATTGGTCAGCGCTTAGGGGATTTAATGGAAACCAAATCCGGTAAAACGTTTCTGCTTAGGCCCTTATTGAGCAAATTGCAAAAGCATATAACAGAAAGCAGCCATCTCGATAATCCCGCTAGAGATCATTATGCCGATGTTACGCGGTTGATCAGGACATCTGTGCTACGGGAAGCCCCGGCCCTTGGAGCGGGCGTGGATGCCTTTCTTGCCTGGCAGGAATAGAATAGGATCAGGGCTCTGTACTATGGCCATATATCGATAAATGTATACTTTTGCATTATAGCTAGCCATAGAAAAAATATTTATGTCTAAAATTTTATATCAACTAAATAAATTCGGACAGGAAACGCATGTTACAACCCGACTTTATCCCATCTGAAGAACCCGAAATAAATGTGGGTATCATTCTCCCTGAAGATGATGCGCGTGAAGTGCAGATTGAATTTCCGGTTGACGGCGCCTATACGTTACTGGCCGCCGGACGCGTTCAGCCTGTCCCTGCAGGCGCAAAACTGACCATCTCCTTTTCGGAAGACAAATTCACCGTTCAAGGCGCCAGCCTCGACAGTGTCAACAATGCGGAAATTATTATCCGTCGTACCCAAACACCGAAAATGCTGAGCGGTAAGTCCGGGATAAAAGTTGGGCCCGTGGTTGCCGGGCGTGGTTTCCACTGGCAAAAAATGATCGATGTCTATTTACCCGACAATCTATGGTTTCGGGTACATCAGGGCCGGATGACACTGATCAATCAAATGCACCTGGAGCACTATGTGATGTGTGTGGCTACATCGGAAATGGGCGCCGCCTGCCCCGAGGCGCTTATCGAATCACAGACTATTGCCGCCCGTTCCTGGATACTGGCCAACGTAGAACAAAAACATATTGCCATGAAAATGGATGTGTGCAACGATGATTGCTGCCAACGCTATCAGGGCACAAGTTTTCTGACTAAGCAGTCAGCCATGGGCGCATTGCAAACATCCGGTAAAGTTGTTATGTACCAAAACACTATTTGTGACGCACGCTATTCCAAAAGCTGCGGCGGGATGATGGAAGCCTTTGACGCTATCTGGGACGGCCCACCCTTATCCTATTTGCGGGTTAAACCGGATACGGACCAGGTTAACGATGTTTTTAAAACCGATCTGAGCGAAGAGGGTCTCTTTGAGAAATGGGTGCAGAGTGTGCCTCCGGCCTTTTGTAGCCCGCACGTCATCCCGGAAAACGAGCTTATTCAGTATCTTGGGAACGTGGACGAAGAAGGCGCTTACTTTCGCTGGGAAACGCGGATCGGTCAAAGGGAGCTTATTGAAAATCTGAAAAAACACGCCGCTATCAACGCGCTTTCGATTACCGTATTAAAACCTTTAAAACGCGCGGGCTCCGGCCGTATTACCCGGCTGGAGGTCGGTTACATAAATATGAACGAACAGACGGCCAAACACCTTTTGACCAGTGAGTATCAAATTAGGCAGTTTCTTTCCAGCGGATTCTTATACAGTTCAGCCATCTCCATTCGTGTAGTGCACAACCGGCAGGACAGCATGCCGGAGTTTCATCTAAAAGGCGCAGGGTGGGGACATGGTGTGGGCTTTTGCCAGATTGGCGCCCTGGGTATGTCTTTAAATGGCTATCGTGCTGAGGCAATACTTATGCACTATTTTCCCGGGAGCACACTGGTTAAACTTTATTGATACCTGTTTAGATTGTAAATTTCGCAATCTTTCCTACGACACCTCATATTATAGCCACGGAGAATGCATGGCAGCAAAAAAGAAAAATCCCTGGATTTGGGTACCTTCGCTTTACTACGCGGAAGGGATGCCCTATATCGTTGTAATGACGGTTTCTGTAATCATGTACAAACGTCTGGGGATTTCCAATACCGATATCGCACTTTACACTTCATGGCTTTATCTCCCCTGGGTTATCAAACCCTTGTGGAGCCCGGTTGTCGATATTTTAAAAACCAAGCGCTGGTGGATTGTAACCATGCAATTATTGATCGGCGCTGGTCTGGCGGGCGTAGCCTTTACCATACCGGTGCAACCCTTCTTTCAATATACGCTGGCCTTTTTCTGGTTGCTGGCCTTTTCATCGGCCACGCATGACATCTCCGCCGATGGATTTTATATGCTTGGGCTTAGCACGCACGATCAAGCCTGGTTTGTAGGCATCCGTTCTACCTTTTACCGCTTTGCTATGATCACCGGTCAGGGACTACTGGTTATTCTTGCCGGTTTTATCGAAGAGAACAGTGGTTTGGAAAGCATACAATTGCAGGTACAGGCTGCACCGGGATTTCATGACAGCCGTTTTATAAACCCTGATTCCCTGCCGCCACTGCCGGCCATAAGCCGTCAGGCAATCATTGCCTATCCTTCACAAATCAAAATTGCCACACGGCCTATAAATGATACCGAAGCCGATTCACTAAAAAAAGTAATCATGGACTGGAACAGCATCCACGGCCATATTTCCCAAACCGCGGCGCAGAAAAAAGCAAACGGTCAAAAAAACGGCGGGTCTTCTTTATGGCAAAGTATGGTTGTAGCGCCGCTGGAATCCGTTTTAAAATCCTGGTTTGGTGTAAAAACCGTCCGGCGTGCGGATCATCTTGCCGGAAACTACGGCGTTGTATATTTTCGTTTGTCCCAGGCGCCCGAAAAGGATAAAACCATTGTTATAAATTTTGGCCGGGAGCACGGTGATAAAAATATCAGTTTAAAAGGGCCGGGACGATTTGTTTTCGACCACGGCAATTGGAACGTGCCGGCAATGGCCTTGTTACAAACCGATCCGAAACTAAAGTATAAAACAAGCGCGGTATTTAAAGCTCAATCCGGCAATATCACTCTTGCCTGGAGCAGTACGTTTTTCGTCCTGGCCGCCCTGTTTCTGATTTTCGCTCTCTATCATCGCTTTGCACTGCCCTATCCGGATGAGGACAAAACACAGACAATCCCGAATTTTAAAGTTTTTATACAAGATTTTTTCAAAACTTTTGCCCTGTTTTTTAAAAAGAAACAAATTGGGCGTATCCTTGCTTTTTTGCTTCTGTACCGCTTTGCCGAATCGCAAATTGTTAAACTGGCCTCCCCGTTTTTACTCGATGCTCAGGAAGTTGGCGGCCTGGCGCTGACAACCGGCGATGTTGGATTTGTTTATGGAACAGTGGGCTTGCTTTCCTTAACGCTGGGGGGGGTGCTTGGAGGTTTTGTAGCAGCAAGGGACGGCTTAAAACGCTGGCTGTTGCCCATGGCCATTGCTATTAACCTACCGGACATCGTCTATGTTCTGCTGGCATATACCCAGGCCGATAGTCTGCTATGGGTAAATATCGCCGTGGCGGTTGAGCAATTTGGATATGGATTCGGTTTTACAGCTTATATGCTTTATATGATCTATGTATCGGAGGGTGATCACAAAACGGCACACTTTGCCCTGACCACCGCCTTTATGGCGCTTGGGATGATGATCCCCGGTATGTTCTCCGGCTGGCTACAGGATATCATCGGTTATCAGCATTTTTTTATATGGGTAATGCTGGCAACCATACCTGCCATTGCCATTATCCGTATTGTGCCGCTTGATCCCAATTTTGGCAGAAAAACTAAAAACGGTTGAAACAGATATCTTTCTATCATAAGGTTTACCGGTTTATGGAGGGCAACCATCAACTCCATAGTCATGAATATGGGCGGCAGGTCGAAGTGACATCCCGGATATGGCTTTGGAGCGCCCTGGCTTATTGGCTGCAAGTGCATATGAACAGTCAAGTACCCATTCTGTATGTTTTAAAACGAGACCAGGACCGTTTCATTGTACTTGGATACAACACTTTTTAGATGAAGCGTTCACTATTTACTCTTTCTTTGTTCCAAGGATCTGAATCGATCGATTGCCATTTCCTGTCGCAGGGCTGATGACCTTTATACTAATATACACCTGCGGCGCGGCCAAGCTATCGCCAGGCGCCCATGAGAAACTGAAATCCGTCGTTCCATTACCCGTTGACCGCGAATCCAATAATTTAAAATCCGTGTCCCCATAAAGCGTTCCATCGGTTGCTTCCACGGTTATTCTGGAAGCTGCCACCAGCGGATTCCCATAGACATCGGAAACATTATAGTTAAAGGACAGCGCTGTGTTCAGGCTGTCATATTGGAACGCGTTTGGCGTTACCTGAATCGCCCCGGTTACCGAACTCAGCAACACATCCACATTGGCGGTCAGGGCTTGTGCATTTGTCGTATCTCCATAAGTGCTTGTCGTGATTGTGGCAAGCGAGTTGCTGGCCGGGTCCGAAGGCAAGGGTGCCGCGGTCATAAACGGTACTGTTGCCCGGCCCATTTCATCGGTTAAGGCAGAACCGTCAATTATTCCAAGATTGGATGAAAAATAGACTACCGTCCCGGGCGCTACGGGATTACTGTATTTGTCTCCCACAAAAGCAACGATATTGTCAACGATGCCAAAATGTACCTGACCGGCAATATTGATCTTTTCCGCGCTCACACTAAAGTGTGATGCATCCGGCAAACCGCCATAAATAGAAAACCGTACCGGTGTAGCATGTACAATCTGATCATTGATGGAAAAATATACTTCCAACTGGACCGCTCCAGCTTTTAATCCGCTGTTCAACGTTGTGCTTACAAGACCGTTAACCGTTGTCATGGTGTCCGGATATAAATATTCTCCGCCATTCGGGCCATTTAAAATTTTGAAATAAACTTTTATTTTATGCTCATTATCAAGTAAATTTCCCCTGGCATCCGTAACCATAAAATTTATGGGGGCACTTTCCCGCAGACCGGATGCATACACATAGATATGACCGGGTTGATTTGGCAAAATGGTAATATGGGCGGCATCACCGCTTGCACCCCCGCTACTCGTAGCACCGGAGTCGCTATTTTGGGCAGTCATGGTTATATCCGGCGCCCGGAATTGCTGCCCTTTTTTTGCAGGTGTTTTGAAATCAATCGAATAAAATCCCGCTTTGCTGGCCTGAAAGGATATTTCCTGATCATTTGTAATATCTAAAGCAAAACTATAACTTCCGTCCGTTGCCGTGACTGTTTGCTGATAAACATCGACCGAGGTAATTAAGGCGCCAGCTAAAGGCGTCAAATTTTTTGCGCTGTCATAATAATAAACAAATCCCGTAACGGTCGCCAGATTTGCCGTATCGGTTGTGTTGCTACAACCTGTTAAGATCGATGTTATAAAAAGAATTGCTGAAACTATCCAAAAATTTACTTTATACATAATCGTTTACTCCAAGTTGAGGCGACACAACATTATTTTGCTTTAAATCCAGCAAACTGCGCTCAAAACTTTGCATTCCCCATTCTGCCCCGGTTTGAATAGCAGAATCAATCTGATGTGTTTTTCCTTCACGGATTAAATTTTTTACTGCCGGCGTTGTTATCAGTATTTCAAGAATAGCAACCCGGTCTTTTTCCAGGGCACGGGGAACCAACCGTTGTGAAATAACGGCGATTAGGGTGCTGGACAGCAATTGCCGGACCTGTTGATGGTTTTCCACGGGAAAAACATTAATAATACGGTCAATCGTATCGGCTGCGGAATTGGTGTGGAGGGTTGAAAAAACAAGATGCCCGGTTTCCGCTGCCCTTAAGGCATTCGATATGGTATCCGTATCGCGCATCTCCCCAACCAGGATTACATCGGGGTCTTCCCGCAGGGCGCTACGCAAGGCCGAAGAGAAGCCATTGGTATGCAATCCGATTTCACGTTGATGTATCAGGCTGTTATGCGCCTGATGGACATATTCAATCGGGTCCTCGATAGTTATAATATGTTCGCGGTCATTCAGATTTATTTCATGAACCATGGCAGCCAACGTTGTGGATTTACCGGAGCCGGTTGGCCCCGTAACAAGGATCAGGCCTTTTTTGTTTTGAATCAAATTGGTTAATATTTTGGGCATGCGCAGTTGTTGCAGGGATCGGATTTCATTGTTCACTAACCTGAATGCGGCGCTTATGCCATTCATTTGCTGAAAAAGGTTTACCCTGAACCTGGAAAGGTTCTCAAAATTTATTGCAAAATCGATTGTCTTATGTTTGTGAAAATAGGCCTGCTGTGTTTCATTGATCATACCCATAAATAAGGCGGATAATGATTCATGGTCCATGGCCATGGTATCTATTTGCCTTAACTCTCCCAATATCCTTAAAACGGGCGGCTTACCACTGCTAAAATGGATATCCGATGCATCGTTTTTTATCGCTAATTTAATCGTTTCACTAAATATTTTTTGGACCGGGGTTGCCATTATTTTTTCACCGTCCCTTTGTATTGGATGATTTTAGGTGTGATAAAAATATATAAATCCGATTGTTCCTTTTTTGTTATTGTATTCTGAAATAAATAACCCAAAATGGGAATGTCCCCCAAGAGCCAGACTTTTTCCGTTGTTTTTGTACGCGTCTCTTTTATCAGCCCACCTAAGACCAAGGTTTGTTCATTTTCAACGGTAACCGTTGTATTTACTTCCCTTTTTGATGTTATGGGCTGAGGGGCGTCGGCGGAACCGGTATAACCAATAATTTCTTCGAGGATTGGGTGGACATCAAGTGTGATAAAATTGTTTCCGTTTACCTGTGGCACCACTTCAAGATCTATATTCACTTCTTTTTCTTTATAAGAAATCAGATCACCGCCAATCCCGCGGGAAACCTCCGGGATGGGAACGGTAGTCCCAATTTTTACATGCGCCCGGTGGTTGTTCAGAACAACTACCCGCGGGTTCGATACCAAGCGGGAACCATTATCCCTGGCCAGCATATCCAACGATGCGGACAATTGATCAACGGTTAAAATTCCAAGGTTCAGGTTGCTTGCTCCATTTGGCAGTTTATACCAGGCCGATAACAAACGGGGGGCGGAATTGTTATTCGCTGATGTACTTATTGGCGCCGTTGTCTCTGCACCGTCTATGGATACACCAATTTTTTTGGGTAGGTTAAGCCCGTATTGCTCCTGGGTGCCAACCAAAGTTTCAATCAGGCGTACCTCAATTTGGACCTGCTGTTGAATCACATCTAATTTATTTATTACCGTTTCAATTTGTTTTATATTTTCCCATAAATCGGTTACCAATAAAATACTGGAACGTAAATCTTTTTCGGTTTCACCCTGTTCAGGTATTAGAGGCACGATTTTACCTTTTTCAGACAAGAGTGGCGTAACCGTATTCATCAGGAAAAAGGCATTTAGATATTTAAGCTGAAAAATCCGCGTGACCCTTTCTCCGTTCATTTCACTTTTAAATGCCTTTACGATTATAACATCATGATCAATTACATAATGATAGCCCATGGATTTCAATATGCTGTTTAAGGCGTCTGCCAAAGTTACATTTGTTAATTGAACACTGACCCGCCCTTTAACCTCACCGCCCACAACAAGATTTAGACCATTTTGACGGGCAAATAATTTTAACACCTCCGTAATGGAAGCGCCGTTAAACATTGGTGAAACTATTTGTTGCAATTTCTCTTGTATATCCGTGGCGAAACTTAGCTGACATAGCAATAATACAATAACAGTTAACTTTTTCATCAAAGGCTCCCCCTTATGGCAGCTTTAAAATTGTTTGTGCACCATTTTTTTCCAATATAACTTCTTTGGAAGAAATATCTTTTACGATATAGCCTGCTATCTCGTCCCCGTTTGCCACGACTTTGCTGTTTATCATGGCCACGGTCAGGTTTTGCGCTACACTTATTGCTTTTAATTCCAATTTTACATCCCGGACTTTCCGGGGTAACCGTTTCTTTTTTACAAATACCCTGGCTAGTTTATCGCGGAATGGATCACGTCCCCACTCCTTGAGTGATGCAATTGCTTTTTCAGATGTCTTGTTGGCGGGCAAGCCTTTTACGGGGATCGTGGCTTTTTGCTTTTTGATCCCCGCTTCTTGTTTTTCAGAATGACTGTAAAAGCCGATATAATCATCACTGTTCATGATAAAATCTATTCCGAAAACAAAAACGATCACGCCAAGTGCAATTAATAATTTTTTTTCACGTGCATTAATTTCCATTTTGTTTTTCCTTTGACCAGACATACAATCGACCGGATATATTGGCTTTTAAAACATTTGAGCGACCATTGCCTTGTGACAGATACAGCTCGTCCGGGTACATATAAAAGGGTAATTCTGACCATGAATCCAGGAACTTGCCAATCATAATATAACTGCCGGATACAGCAATGGAGAAGGGCAATGCCTTTACATTCCCATTTGATTGGTTTTGGCTATAGGCTTTAAAAATTGGGGTAAATTCATCAAAGGACAGGCTATATTTCTTTGTCTGGGTTTTAATTTTTTCCGTCACTTCACGTAATTGTTTCCGTTCTATAAAGTGCGCTTTTATTGTAGCCAACTCTAGTTCGGTTTCCTTAAGCCGCCCTCTCACATGTTCTACATCATTTTTTGCATTAGTGGCATTTTGGAATTTATCGGTTGTGACTTTTAAATCTGTTTCCAGCTTATCGATTTTTGCCATTTTTGGACTCATTATGGCCATGACAAAACCGGCCGTCGAGACTATAATAAAAACACTTAACAGTATAAATAGATTTTTAGCGCGCATTTTTTTCCCTATAAAATAGCTTTAAATTCAAACAACATCTTATGTTCGTGATTCTTTTTAAGTTTATCGCTTACCTCAATATTATTAAAATATCCAAGGTTGCGTAACCGGTCCATATAGTTTATCAGGATTACATCACTCATTAAATAATCACCGCCTACCTCGCCGGACACACGGACAATAAAGGAATTATCCTTAATTGTTTTCGCTGGGGTTCCGCTTGAATTTATACGGTTTTTCAATTGCACGGGGCTGATACGATTGAGATTTATGGCCCGCAATTGAATCTGATCGGGTGTTTCATTGCTAAATAACCTCATCAAATTTGTAATTGGGGAGCCGGCATGTATTTGTTTTTTTAATTTTGAAATTTCAAGATCGTTTTTATTAATTTCTTCCTGGCCTTTTATATACTCTGCCTCAATAGGGTTCAAAACCTTATACTGTTGGGTACGATATTGTACCTGGCTACGCAGGGCATTTATTGTTAAATCCAGGACATGGTTGTAATTATACAAACCAAAGGCGATGAACAGGGCCATTATGGCAGCTGCATAATTTAAACGTTTAAATAACAAATTGGAACGAAAGTCATCTGGCACAAGATTAAAAGGATCGTTACTCTCAATACTCGCGCCGATTGGTGTAAGATATTCACCCTGTGAAAGGAAGTTGCTATCTTCAATTTTAGGTGTAAGGATAAAAACAGGGAGCGTAAGTGTATTTTTTAAAAATGAGACCAGACTCTCCTTCTGAATGCCATATCCTGTCAAAAACACTCTTTTAACCCTTACGTCTTTATCCAGCGAATTAAAATAATCCAACGAGTTTTGCAACTCATTTTTAAAAAGGCGCAATACCGGGTTCTGATGGGTTTCCAGCGCATTTAAACGGGCTCCCAAAGCCTTGCGCAATAATTCCGGCCGTAAAGCCCCCTCTTTTGACAAGCCATCTTCTTCCTTTAAAACAAGCGATTCCGCAGCAAGTATTTTTCCTTTTTTCCCCCGTACAGCCACTTCTAAATTTGAAGCTCCTGTGGCTACGGTACGTGTGTATTCCAGGGCGCCATTTCGTATGAAATTTATATGGGTAAGACCATAGGAAATATCGACAAGAACATCCGCACCGCTATTATCAATCAATTTGTTAAAGGCATGGTTAATCGCAATCGGCCGAACCGTAAGGGTTTCCGGCGTCAGGCCCGAGCTTTCAAATATTTCAAGATAAGAGCCGATCACATCCCCGGGCACAACAAGAACGATAACTTTATAATACTTTATACCCTCTTTTAAAAACTCATCAATTATCTTATAATGCCAGGTGCTTTTCTCATTAAAACCGGTCAGCTCGGCTTGTATCTTGAAGAATATTGCATTGTCCAAATCCCTGCCTTTTCGCATTTTCGGAAGGATGACCGGACGGACTGTAACATCCGGGCTATAAATACAAGCATGTATTTTGTGCCCGGATTTATGCACATTGGCCTGGATATTATCTAATGATATCTTTACAGACTTAAGGGGATCGCTATCTGCCTCCGGCAAAAAAAGCGCTCCATGTTCCTGAATGGAAAATACGTTTCCTGCTTTCTGGCCGGCAACATAACGGATTTTATCGGTATCGATATCTATAGAAATAAAAGAGTGGGCAGTCAATTTTTGCAGAAGAGTTAGTGGATTATAAAAAGAAATCCCCTTATCGCCAAAACTAATGGCAATTTTTGTATTTTGTTTTTTAGATGATGGATCTTCCTTCACAGCGGAGTGAGAGGCGTCAATCCCGGATTGCGTACCATGTTTCCCTGGCTTGTTTTTTGCCAGGGGCGCTGTTTTGACGTTCACATCTTCTAACATGTCATGCCTTTTAGCTGATATCCTATTTTATATTTTTCCACTTTGACGCCAATATGATACGGGAATTTCCATTTAATGAGTATTTCATGAAATTTTTTATCGCATTTTCGTCATGTATCACCCGAATTTTGTTCGTTATTTTTTTCTTTTCGACGCTATCGGTATTGGAACCAAATATGGTCCCTTCGGAAATAATTCCGCCGCTAAATGAAAGAATATTTGTTGTTGTTTTTTCATCATCATCATCATCGTTCTCATCATCATCATTATTATCATCACCGCTTAAACCATTACGTTCTTTTGCAAGGGTTACCAACACTACTAAGTCTTGAAAATCTGCGGAAGGGCTTTTAAGGTCGCGGGTGGCCAACTCAAACAAATAAATAATCTGATTGTCTTCAAGTGTCACCCGATGTGTATTAAAATTAACATATGGAGCAATAAATTCAGCTGCGGACTTTTGATTGCCAAAGCCTTTAACTCCAGGCACCGGATCACCATCGCGCAAAGTCCGTACAACGGTCGAAGCGTCATGTTTCAATGCCGAGTTTACCCTCATATGCATATGGTAGGCCCGTCCTCCATATATGCTCCAGGCCCAGGAGCGGGCAATAACCGATATCGGCGTTCCGGCAGGGTATTTGTTTGGAAGGACAACACGTCGCGGATTGCCGGGCAAGTTAACATTTCCTTTGTTGACCCGATGTCTTAAGCCATGGGCAAATTTCCCCGGGTTCGGTCCAAAGGGCCTCAATTTATCATTATTCCCGACCTTTACACTCACGGTTATCGGCGCATCATAAACAGCCCAAACAAAGGGCCAGCCCCAGCCAAAAGGTAGGTCGCCACCAATTATGGTAATGCTTGCCGCATAGGGCTCCTTAGGAACAACTTCTCCGTCGTCCACTTCAAATTTTACCGGGTCATCGTCATATTCCCCCGGTTCGATCCATATTTTTTTATCCGGGTTCGGTAAATATAACACCATATCCACGTCTTTGGAATTTCGCCAGGAGGGTTTGAACGAAATATTGTCCATTGCGACAAAATTAACCTTTCCGTTCCAGTTTCCACTTTTAAGTTTAAGTTTTCCCTCGGTAAAAACAACCGTTCCGTCCGGCGGATTAAAATCATCATCTACCGTCAAATCGTCCTTATAATAATATGCCTTGCCATTTTGTTTGGTTTTTTTTGCAAGCTCCCTCAATTTATTCAAATCAAATTTGGGCGCTTTCGGCGCATTTTGATATATTAAGGCAGCATTAGCCTTACCGGATGATGAATCTTTTGCGATGATATTTGATATTGGTTTTGCTGAAAACGCGGCATAGGATGGTATATAATTTAGATTCGTCTGTGTGATGGTTTTAGATACCGTAATCGCGGACTTTTCGGTTTTCCCTACAGACGTAACGGTAACACTATTATTTGCAGCTTCGACCGTTAAGTTAACATCGGCGGTCAACCCGGACCCAACATCTATGTCTTTAATAGAAAAAGCTTTCACATCATCAGCGGCAAGGTATTTCTTTACACCATATTCCAACCCCGACTGGGCCGAATAAAATGCACGTTGGTTCTGAGCGTCCAATACTTGTAAAATACTCTCGGATGAACTTAGTTTTGCAAGGATAATACCCAGGGTGGCCAGAAGAAGGACAACGCTAATTACAACTATGGTCGTTGAGCCCTTCTCCGATTTATAATCAATTCCGGACATATATGTTTTCCTCTAAAATATGTGATTGCTTCTCTGCTGCCACATTAAGGATTATTTTTACAAATTTTACCGAATCTTTGTTTGCTGTATTTTTTAAATCAATGTTCAGATAACCGAATGGTGCCATTTTTAAACCGGAAATTAGAACTTCTCCGTTTCTTTTAACCTCGTTGTTTAAAAAACTATAGCTGATATTTTCATTTTTGTCATTTAAAAAACTGAACTGGCTTCTGGTCATGTTCTGGATGCTGCCGTGGGCAAGATTTCTAAATTCTACCCGCATAACTTTTACTGCTTTACGTGCGTCACCTATGGCAACGGTATGATTAAATACCGTATTAAAGGTTGTGGTTTGATTATAGATTATGGAAAATGCTATAACTGCAATAATCCCCATCACAACCGAACTTACCGTAAGTTCCAGCAGTGTAAACCCATCTTCCCGGTATAATATCCTCATTTCATCCAACATATTTTGTTAGATATATATATATGTTATAAACCGACGAAAGCTTTGCATGACTAATGGAAACCGAGACCTGGTATGCTTCCATGCCATCCGCGCCCCAGCTTTTATAGTAGGTAATTTTTGTTTTTCTTTTAAACCCGTCTGCCAACACTTCATCGCCGTCAAAAGTTTGTATTGTCTTATACCAGTCCCAATTAGCCTCTTTGTATGCCTGGACCTCCTCCAAACGGCTACTGGCAAGATCAACGGCACGGCTTAGCAGTTCACTTTTAAAATTGTTAAAAGACAAATTGCCCATCAATACCATCAGGGATGGGAGCGCAACCCCTACAATAATTACAACCACAATGGTCTCCATTAAGGTTGCACCCTGTTCCCTGCGCGAAATATCCGCAAGATATTTCATGGACTTGTCCTGTACGTTTTAAATCTCATGCGACTTATTTCGGCTTTGGCAACAAAGAATAAAAATGCTACGCTATACATCCGAAGCATATAATTAGTATTAGTATGTAACTTTTAAATAGCCGTCTGCATCAACTTTTACCGTGTAACTGCCACCGGATGGCGTCTTTGGTTCCGCACCGGTGATAAAAAAAGCCGTCGCATCAGTATTGTAATCGGAGACGACACTACCGAGCGTTGTTGACGAATTGGCCATTAACCGTTTGGAATACTCCATAAGAATAGCCGACTCGATAGACTTTTGGTTTGCTTTGTTTGCCGCGCTTGTGGCATTTGTTGTAAGATCGAAATATTTAGGGACGGCAATTGCAGCTAATATTCCAATAATCACTACTACAACGATCAACTCCATTAAGGTAAAACCACCCTCGCTCTGACGTAATTGCATAATAAACTCCTTTTTTTGGTTTGTTTAAACTAATTAATTTATCGTCACTATTTTTACATAATGCTCATCATGTCCCACATTGGTAAAAAAATGGCCAATGCAAGGAACAACATCATCGCCCCAAGAACAACCGTCACCATGGGTTCGATCAATGACGTAAGTTTATCTACCGTGTCTGAAACTTCCCGGTAATAATATTCAGAAACGTTGCCCAGCATATCATCCAGCGCCCCGGATTTTTCCCCGATAGACGTCATAATTACCAGAAGATTATCAAAATATGGGCTTTGCTTTAGAGAAGCTGCTATTGCCTCGCCTTTAGTTATCCTCTCCTGTATCTTTCCTACCTCATCCTTATATACCTCATTGTCCAACGTATCTTTTATGATTTCGAAGGATTTGATGATAGATATCCCTGTGCTGTTCATCGTGTGCAAAAGCTTTGCAAACCGTGAAATGTTTAATTTCCGGACAAGGGCCCCCATAACCGGCAGTTTTAGCTTGATCAGATCAAGACGATATTTGCCCTGCGGCGTTTTTATATACATGCCTATGGCCAACACAGCGCCGACGGCAATCAAAGCCACTAACCAACCGTAACTGGTAAGTACAGTATATACGCCCAATAAAATTCGTGTGGGAAGTGGCAGTTCATTTCCACTCATTTTAAAAATTGGGATAAAGTTCGGTACGATAAGGGTTACAAATAAAAAGAAAGCACCTATTAAAGCAATTACAACAATAGTAGGATAACGTAATGCTTTTTTCACCTCTTTTTTTATTCGGTCGTCTTCCTCCATAAAAGAAGATAATTGGGCCAAAGCGTCTTCAAGAGTGCCACTCACCTCCCCGACCCGGATCGAATTGATATACAAAGGGGGGAACACTTTTGGAAACTGACCTAAAGCTACAGAAAGTTTACTTCCCTCGCCGACATCCGCCATAACAGCCCCAAGCAGTTTTTTAAATCCTATTTCCTCGGTTTGTTCCTGGATCACGGTTAAACAGGTTATAATGGGAATCCCTGCACGCAAAAGGGTGTGCAATTGTTTGGTAAACATTAGCAGGGTTTTTACCGGTACTTTTACACTTATTTTTTTCTTACGGCTTTTCTCACGATGTTTTTTTATCGAGACTGCCGTCATATTTAATTTTTGTAATTGCTGGACCACTACCTTCGGACTTGTGGCCAGGATGACACTCTCGACAACCTTACCTTCATGATTGATGGCTTTGTACTTGTAATTTGGCATGAACTACCTCAGAAAATGGGTTATATAATAGCGTAGGATGGAGTTGCCCCAATAGACAAAAACCATAAATGCGACAGATAGAAAGGGGCCAAGTGGGATGTAACCGTCCCGATTAATTCCTTTGCTACGTTTCGTGACCATCAGCCAAATAAAGGCCAGAAGAAATCCCAAATATATGGCAACAAGGGTATGCAGCCAGCCAACAAAAAAACCTACAACCGCCACCAATTTCACATCGCCCATTCCAAGGCTCTCTTTTTTAAACAACAGTTTTCCCAAAAAGGCAATAAAAAACATACTCATACCCCCGGCAACCATTCCCCATAAGGCGTCTGTCCATGCCGTGAATGGAAAAGATATATTCAAAACCAAACCGAAAATAAGCAACACAATAAGAACCTTGTTTAAGATGAGATGGGTTTTGATATCAATGACAGCAACGACGAGTAGTGCATAAGTTAGTATTGTATAAGCATAAAATGCCGGACTAAGGTCGAATTGAGAGTAATTAAAGAGGGTTATAAAAGCTGTAAATAGTTCAACAATCAAATAGTGCAATGGGATTTTATACGTACAATTATGGCACCTGCCTTTTAGAAACAGATAGCTAAAAATAGGGATATTATAATAAAAAGGTATCGGTATAGTGCAATTGGGACAGGCTGAACCCGGTGATATGATTGATTTCTTCTCCGGCAGCCTGTATATGCACACATTTAAAAAACTGCCAAAAATGGCGCCAATGCTAAAAATAAATAATTTAATTATCATCTCATACCAACTGAAGTTCAGGTTCAGATGATTCCAACACATGATTGGAATTATCAGAAGCTATAAAAATTTTTCTTTCCAGCGTTTTTCGGATTTGTTCAACCAGACGTTTAGGTTCAATTGGTTTCACTATAAATCCGTCAGCACCTAATTCATATACCTTTTGTTCGCTTGTTGGTGTTTTCAACGCGGTAAATATTAATACGGGGATATCGGATAATTTTGGTGTTGATTTCAATTCTTGTAAGAGTTCATAACCATCCATATTGGGCATCATAATATCAAGGATCAACAGATCCGGTTTATCCTTCTTTATCATTTCAAGGGCTTTTTCACCGTCTTCTGCTTCCAGAGTTTCCCAATTTGTCTTTTTTTGCAGGATGCGCGTTACGAGAAGACGGTTTTGAGGCGCGTCATCGGTTACTAATATTTTTGCCCGTCTCTTCAGGGTATCTACAACCGGTTTTTCCATCTTATTTACAATAAGCTTACTTTCCTTTTTCTCTGTTACACCCTCTGAAATTTCAATTTTTAATTGATTCGGCTCCTCTACTTTCGTCATTAATTTTGGTATTTCTTTTACAACATTTTTCTTAACCTCTCCAAACGTGGGATTAACAACCCGAACGATTTCATTATAATCGGTTACACCGGTGGCCACCAGGTGGAGGGCGTCTTCAAATAAATTCTTAAATCCATTGGTCCTGGCTGTTTTTCGCATCACATTTATCGAAACTTCATTGGCAATCATGTCCTTTAGTATGTTATCAAGAATTAATATCTCGTAAACACCGATCCGTCCCTTGTACCCCATATAGCCACATTTGGGACATCCCTTTGGCTCATATACTTTGGGCTTATCATAGATTGTCGTTAACATTTTATACAGTTTTTCATCAATATTGCCCGATGCAACTTCGGTTTTGCAATGGGGGCATAAAGTTCGGATCAAACGTTGTGCAATTATGGCCTGCAACGCCTCGGTTATTTTAAAGCGGTCAATCCCCATATCCTTTAAGCGTGTAATTGTTGTAAATGTATCATTGGTGTGTAGTGTGCTTAATACAAGGTGACCGGTAAGCGAAGCCTGTATGCTAATTTCAGCCGTTTCGTTATCACGCACTTCCCCCACAAGGATTACGTCCGGGTCTTGCCGGAGAAAAGAACGCAGGGCACTTGCAAATGTTACACCTGCTTTTTCGTTCACCTGAACCTGATTGATGCCATCGAAACGATATTCAATGGGGTCTTCGATGGTCAGGATATTATTGGTTGTGGAACGGATACGGTTTATTGCGGCATAGAGGGTTGTACTTTTCCCTGAACCGGTAGGTCCGGTAACGAGAACCATGCCCTGTTTATACTGAAAACATTGATCCAGTTTAGCGAAATTATCTCCCTGTATCCCCATGGCCTCAAAAGATATATTTGCGTTCCGCTTATCCAACAAACGGATTACTACTTTCTCACCATAGCTTGTTGGCAACATGGATACCCGTAAATCGATATCTTTTTCATCAATCAATACCTTGGCCTTACCATCCTGTGGCTTGCGTGTTTCGGCGATATTCAAATTAGAAACGATTTTTATTCGGCTTATCAATGCCGCATGTATGGAACGAGGAACCTCTAGTTCGTTATGCAGCACGCCATCAATCCTAAAACGTACCAATACCGATTTTTCCTTTGGTTCGATATGGATGTCGCTCACTTTTTTACTTAGGGCATCATTGATAATTTGATTAAACAGGCGAACTACCGGGGCGTCATTGCTGATCGATGAGTCACCTTCAAATTTTATATTGAGTTGTTTGCCTTTATTGTTTACTAAGGCCGATATTAGTTTTTCAGGTGAATAATACTCATTTATTTTTTGCTTAATGACCGACATCGGTGCAAAAAACTTTTTTACATATTTACGCGTCAGGTATTCTATTTCATTTTCGGCATCTAAATTAAAAGGATCGGAAAAAGCAACAGCCACATGGCTGTCGTTCATCTGCAACGGCAGTAAATTATATCTACTGCAAACCTCTTCCGGGATTACCTCCAAAACATTACGCTCGGCATCCACCTTGTCCAGATTTACCGGTGCAACCTGCAGTGCAATTTTCACAAAATTTTCAACTTCCTTTTCATCCAAATAATTATTCTTGGTCAAAATTGAATAAATATACTTTTCCTCAGCATACCTGATGGCAAGCTCGTCCAACAATGCCGGGGCCATAACCTGATAATAAACAAGTGCGTTTGCCAGCCAACTGTCCTGAAAAGAATGCTTCACATTCGACTTCATTATAAACCTTTTTTGTTTTAGATGGTTTTCGTAAAAAATTTTCTTTTCTTGAAAAACAGGTGGTCAGTGGACAATTTCCGCAACAGCCATGAACCCAACAGGACTGCAATTATCACTTTGATATGATGGGAAATTACAGGCCGGTAAATTTTATTTTTTTAAGGGATTTATACAACATTTTTTTCACGGACAAAAGGTTAAATGGTTCAGTTATACACCACTTATCTGATATTTGCCCACCTAAGGGCCATTTCAAAAAATACTGAGAATGGGATATGAATGAGTATTAATATATTGGGCTCTACTGGGTTTTGTGTGGGTAAATACTTAGATAGAAAGAAAATTCAGAAGA
>CAYWBI010000049.1:22006-22083 GCA_964456445.1 uncultured Calditrichaceae bacterium | reverse complement strand
GCGTAGCCCTAAAATCTTTGCAGAATGTAAAATGATAGTACAGAAAGTAAATCAGAGGGCGTAGCCCTAAAATCATT
>CAYWBI010000049.1:0-21906 GCA_964456445.1 uncultured Calditrichaceae bacterium | reverse complement strand
GCAGGATGTAAAATGATAGTACAGAAAGTAAATCAGGGGGCGTAGCCCTAAAATCATTGCAGGATGTAAAATGATAGTACAGAAAGTAAATCAGGGGGCGTAGCCCTAAAATCTTTGCAGAATGTAAAATGATAGTACAGAAAGTAAATCAGGGGGCGTAGCCCTAAAATCTTCGTAGAAAGAAAAATCAATTTAATATATCAGGGGCGTAGCCCTGGCATCTTAAATAAAAAGTTGGTAGTGTCAAAAATTTTATAAAAAAATGAAAAAAGCATATTTTGTTGTTTCCTTTACAATGTTGTAAATATAGGTTTTTATAAGGCATAGAAACGATAATGGATATAAATATTTGCGGATCTATACACAATCACAGGGGGGAGAGAAGGATAATTGCATGAAAGAATTGAAAACAATAAAGTTATGAAAATAATTATTAAAAACTTTTGACACTACCGTGATAAATTCTAGGATCATTGATGTTAAAAGTCCCTGAATATCTATTCTTATTATAGCTAAAGAATTTTGATCCAATTACAGCCGGAAGGAATTTTCGGAATGTGCAGAAGGTTATAAACAGTAACTATGAACAAGTGTCCGGGCACTCATAAAATCCCCGCATAAAATTAAATGAGCTTTCTACCCGGACACTATTCGCGGTTTATTCCTTTCGCCCGACAGTCAGCACGGGACAAGGGGCAATCCGCACCAGGCGTTCGGTGGTAGAGCCAAGCAATAAATGCTCCAGGCCGGTGTAACCATGGGTGGCCATTAAAATAAGGTCCACCGCATGCTCTTCGGCATATTCTTTTATGGTTTCCGCGGAAGCGCCCTCCATAACCACATAGTTCCCCTTGTGTTTATCGGAATGACAAAACTCGATTAGTTTATCCTGGCTTATTTGTCTTAATTCCGGGTTGATGGCAAATATCGATTCAATGCCTATAACCTGAAAGGAAGGATGAAGCTGCTCTTCGATAACATGGATATAATGCAACTGTGCGCCAAATAGTTTCGCCAGGTTTTGGGCTTCGGGTATGGCCTGCCGGGAATTTTCAGAAAAATCGATGGGGACTAATATATTTTTTATAGTAATATCCTGTGGTACCTTATGGACAGTCAGCACAGGTATCGGGGAGAGACGAAGAACCTTTTCGGCCACGCTTCCAAAAAGCCACTTTTTAAACCCGGTACGTCCATGGGTCCCCAACACCAATAAATCAATTTTGGCCGTGTTCGAGTTGATGAAATCAAGGATAGCGTCCGATGCGGAAACACCACGGACTATTTTGACACTTACATCCGCGCCATTTTCATCGTTTTTTTTACGATGGTTTTCCATCATGCTTGCGGATGTTTCTTCCTTTTTAAGGGCAATATCTTCCAGTTGTTTAAGGTACTTATTGTCCGATGTGTCTTCATCAAATAAAACCACGGCATGAAGCAAGGTGACATGGGCTTTAAATCTGTGCGATAAGAAAAGGGCATATTTGGTTGCAGCCTCGGAAAACGGGCTAAAATCAACAGCTACGAGAATATTTTTAACCTTCATCTTTTGCCTCCTTGTTTTTGAAATACCATAAAAATGTTACAGTTTTTCCCTACGGTTGTCAATAAAAAATTTTATCGGATTTTAAGCCAATCCCTATATATAGTCTTTTGTAAATCGTTTTTATCCTTAAGGGATTTTACTTTCCATTTTTTGTTGTGTCCGTCGCCAAGCGTCACTTTACAGACTTTGAGTTTGGCGTGATGAAAACAGGTAACAGTTAGAACATCCCCTGGGCTATATTGCTTTAACAGATGGGGAAGCTGGCCTTCGTTGATTTTTTTACCGTTTATGGCGATGAGTTCATCATTCATATCCAGCCCGGCTTTAAATGCAGGTGAACCGGGCAGCATTCTGACAACCCGATTATAGGTGCCCTGAACACTTAGGCCAAGGTAGGCAGAGGCTTTGTCCGGATCGGGTTCTTTCGTTAATGACAGACCGGCATGATCCAAAAAGCGATCAAAATCAATATCCTTCGTACCCCGCACATAATCCGTAAAAAAAGCCTTAAAGGAATGACCGCTTACCTTCTCGATGGCCAGGCGGATATCATTTTCTCCCACCCCCCTGTCCTTTTGGGCATAATTTTGATACAGATAGCGCATCACCGCATCAAGCGATTTTTTATTCCCGGTCAAAGCGCGTATTTCAAAATCTAAAAGCAAACCCAGGACCGCACCGCTTGTATAAAAGGAGACGTTGCTGTAAGGTGGGGCGCCGTTGTATTTGCCCCAGCTTTGAAAGGAGGCCATGGCCGGGCTGGTAATTTTATGCCCGGGATTTTGCTGAAAACGGCGGATATTCCCGGCCAGAACTTTCAGGTAGGCCTTTGGGTTTAACAGACCGGCCCGGCATAATGCGAGATCGTCATAATAACTGGTGACGCCTTCAAAAAACCACATCAGGTGGCTGTATTCTTCCCTGGAATAATCCGGCAGGTAAATGCTTTCCGGTCGGATACGCTCCACATTCCAGACGTGGAAAAATTCATGCGCGGTAACGCCCAGAAAACGGTTGTAATTTCTCTTTACACTAAAATCGGCAGGACCAAAGACAATGGACGTGGCGTTTTTATGCTCCACCCCGTGACCAAAGGGCCGGGACATAAAGTGATAGATAAACAGATAGCGTTTTAAGGGCAAACCGCCAAAAAGGGCCGCTTCGGTTGTAACGATTTTCCGTACATCCGCTATCAAAGAGTCGGGCTGATAAACCCCATCGCCCTGAACCGCCAGCTCAATTGTGGCCCCCTCATGATGAAAACGGTATGTCTTAAAATCGGGGCTGATCAGGATCGGTGAATCTATAAGGGTATGATAATCGGACACATGATAACGACCGTCATTAGCCATGTCCAACGGCAGCGCTATTTTCCAGTCTTCCGGTTTCTCTATTTTGAGGCTAAGTGGATCCGTTTCCCGGCCGGGCACATACATCATCATGGTTGCCGGATTGATATAGGCCTCGCTGTCATCCAAAAAGCTGTTGCCCGCATCCAGCTCAAAGGCATAGGCCTTGTACCGCAGGGTAAAATCATTATTGTTACCATTTTGTACCTGCCAGGTATCCTTATCCGTTTGATGCAGTACCAGCGCAGCGCCAGAATCCGATTCCGCCGTAACCCCGACAATATTTTTAGTGAAATTTTGCATCACATAACGCCCCGGGCGCCAGGCGGGGATACGGAAGGAGGTCGCCTTCCTTGGCGATCCCGATACGTGGACTGTGATATCAAAATAATGGGCGTTGGCTTGTTTCCAGGAAAGCGTGTAATCGAGCTGCATGCTCCCCCCATAGGAGTGGATGGTGAAGGACAATGTGATCAAAAACAAAAATAATGTACGCATGGCGCCTCTTTTAGCTGTGCTGTTATTGGACTTTTTGCGTTTTTTTAAAACGGATTTGCGACAAGAGCATCCCGGAAAACATCAGGCTAACGCCGATGGCCTGCCGTGTGTTTAAAATTTCATTCAAAATGAGATAGCCGAATAAGGCGGCAAAAGCCGCTTCCAAGCTCATGATAATGGCCGCATCGCTGGCCTGGGTAAGCCGTTGTCCCGCCACCTGCAGGGTAAAGGCAATGGCCGTGGAAAATATCCCGGTATATAAAATCGGATAGAGGGCTTCGGAGAGACCGCCCGTGGATTGACCGCCGATCAGCAAACCGCTAAAGACATTGAGCATTCCACAGATAAAAAATTGGCCCGCTGCCAGTTGCAGGGCAGGGACCTGCAGGGCATATTTGGCGATGACCAGCACATGGAAAGCCCAAAAAAGCGCGCTGCCCATGATCAGGGCATCGCCTTTTTCGATACGGAAGACGCCATTGATACTCAGCAGAAAAAGACCGGCCACGGCCAGCAGGGCGCCAAGCCAAACCTGGAAACGGATTTTTGTTTTTAAACTGATCGCTGCAATCGCCGGTACAAAAATCACATACAGACCGGTGATGAACCCGGCGTTGCCCGCGGAGGTATAAGCCATCCCGGCCTGCTGCAGGGCGCTGGCCACATAAAGAATCAATCCCGGGAAAAAAAAGGCCTTAAAATTGGATGATGTAAATTTTTCCCGGCGCAGCGCCAGGACCACAAGCAGGAGAATACTGCCGAGTAAAAAGCGGCTGCCGTTAAACAGAAAAACGCCCACATGTTCCGCGCCAATACGCTGGGCCACAAAAGCGCTGCCCCAGATCAGGGCCGCGATGAGCAGTAAGATATCACCTTTAAAACGCATGAATTGTTCTTTTTAGTGATGGGTTGCGCCCTTGATCAAAATTATGGGGCAGTCATTTTAAAAACTCTGTTTTTTAAACGGAAAACCCTGTAACATATCAGGATTTTGGGATATTGTCCAAAATATTTTATAACGGCGGATGAACATACCCTGGCCGCTCAAAACCAAACCGGTTAAAATTGATTTAAGCAAATCCAAAGTGTATTTTAAAAGTGTCTTGATTGCCTGGCGCCTATATATTCACTAAATCTCTTTCATTTTTCGTGCTCACAAAGGTGACACTAAATTGTCGATAAAATCTTTTACAAATACAAGTAAGCGAAACTTTTTCGACGAGTTCACAAGCATTATCGAGAAGGTGAAAAACTTTTTTTCCATTGTTGGTTATTTCCGTTCTTCCGGATATTTTACTTTACAGCCCTATTTAAATGACCTAAAGGAAATAAAAATCCTGGCACAATCGGACTAAAGGCAGATTACTTATACCCAAGCTGACAACCTGCTGCTTGCATTCATCAAAAAGTATGACATGCCCGAAATGGAAGATTCGGAATCCCAGCCCGTACAGGGACTGGATTTAAATATTTCACCGGAAATGGTAATATAGGAAACCTTTACAGAACAATGAAAATAGAAAATACGCTTTACCTTAATCTCATCGATTCGATTGGAAATTTGCTTGCTGAAAGCAGAAAGCATGTTGCCGTAAAAATAAACACCGTTTTGTTAATAACCTATTGGCAGATCGGCAGGCATATAGTGGAATTTGAACAGAAAGGTGAAATCAGGGCTGACTATGGCACGGAGTTACTAAAAAATCTGTCAAAAGACCTTACGATAAATTACGGTAAAGGATTTAGCCGTTCCAACCTTACTTATATGAGAAAATTCTACCTGGCGTTCCCCAATTTCCAGACAGCGTCTGGAAAATTTAAAATTAGTGAGACTGCGCCTCACATATTATCCTGGTCACATTATTTTGAAATCCTTAAAGCGGATTCTGATCTGGAATTTAATTTTTATCTTAAGCAATGCCAGAAAGAAAACTGGAGCGTGCGTGAACTTAAGCGCCAGATGAAGAGCATGCTCTTTCAGCGTTTGGCGCTAAGTAAAGATAAAGAAGGCATATTAAAATTAGCTGAACAAGGCCAGCAATTACAAAATCCTGAAGATATAATCAAAGACCCCTATATACTTGAATTTTTAAACCTTCCACAAAAAGAAAAGTATCTGGAGGGGGAACTCGAAGATCAGATAATTGAAAATATACAGCACTTTTTATTGGAACTTGGAAAAGGGTTTGCCTTTATCAAACGGCAATACCACATGCACATTGGCGGGCGATATTTCTCTGTTGACCTGGTTTTTTATCACAGAATTTTAAAATGCTTTGTAATTATTGATTTGAAAAGAGGCGAGATAAATCATCAGGATGTAGGCCAGATGAACCTGTACCTAAACTACTTTAAGAAAGAAGAAAATACAGATAGCGACAATGAGCAAATAGGTATTGTGCTTGGTGCATACAAAGACCAAATCTTAATGGAATACGCGACCCAAAATATCAGCAACAAACTTTTTGTTAGTAAGTATCAACTTTATCTGCCTAAAAAGGAAGATTTTGAAAAAGAAATGCAAAACATATTAGAAAAAAACCAAAATAAAGATGGATAAAACCCAATTACAGCAAATTGTATCCGCGCCTTAAACGGAAAGCCCTGTAACATATCAGGATTTTGGATATTGTCCAAAATATTTATAATGGTGGGAAAATATGCCCTGCCCGCTCAAAACCAAACCGGTTAAAATTGATTTAAGCAAATCCACAGCCCATCTTAGCGATGTTTTCATCGCTTACCTCCCCCCAGAGAGACGACAGCCGAACAGGAGAGATTTTGGGGTTTTTAACCCTTTTTGGATTTCCAATATTTTATAAGCCGGAACGGGTTAAGTTTTCGACCTCAATTCAATACTTGAATTCCAACTAAAAAAAAATGTATATTGTACAGTTAGAATTTCCCACCAATTTATTGGGGCCCCTAAATCCAAATATATATTGCGGAATGTTTCTATGATTTCAAATTGGAACAATGATGAGATTCTATGCAGCAATCTGCTTACCCGGCCCAACCCACAATTAGGAACCATCCTTGTTACCGGGGCAACGGGCTATGTAGGCGGACGGTTGGTGCCGGAGTTATTGGAGCGCGGCTATCATGTGCGGGTTATGACCCGTGGAACGGCGGATGAATGTAAATTGCGTTGGCCCGAAGCAGAAGTGGTGGTCGCCGACGCCCTGGACCCTCCTCAGCTTGATGACGCCCTGCGTGGCGTCCATACGGCCTACTATCTGATTCACTCGCTGTTGTTAGGGCCAAAAGTGTTTGCTTCCGTGGATCTGCGGGCTGCCGTAAACTTCCGTAAGGCAGCGCAAAAAATGGGTATCAAACGGATAATATATCTCGGTGCGCTTGGTAACATCGAAACAATCCTTTCACAACATCTGAAAAGCCGCAAGCAGGTTGCGGAAGAATTAAAGGCCGGCAGCGTTCCGGTCACCGTTTTAAGGGCGGCGGTCATCATTGGATCGGGCAGCGCATCTTATGAAATACTGCACCATCTAATCAAACGTTCACCGCTTTTTCTGGTCCCTTTTTGGGCCCAGACACGCTCGCAGCCTATCGGGATCCGCAATTTAATAAATGTTATGGTGGGGGTGTTGGAAAATGATGAAACCACCGGACGGGGTTATGACGTGGGTGGGAAGGATATTCTGACATACGAAAACATGCTGCGCAATATGGCTGAAGTCATGGGCAAAAAATGTTATTTTATAAAATCGGCCTTTGCCAATACCCATGTTTACGCTTATGTGGCCAGTTTATTAACGCCCGTTCCCGCAACCATAATACGTTCTTTGCTGGAGAGTTGCTATAATGAGGTCATCTGTAACCCAGATAATCTTCCCCCGGATCAAATGTATCGCCCTATCTCTTACAAAGAGGCCATACTGCGGGCCATGTCCAGAGTGGAACAGGACAAGGTCCATTCGCGCTGGACGGACGAGTATCCCCGTGCGCATGAGCTGGCGATAAAACTGCACGAACTTTTACCACCGCCCTATTATATCAGCCGCTATGGATTGGTCACACAAAAAAAAGCCGCGGATCTTTTCAAGGCCATTTCTCAATTTGGCGGTAAAGATGGTTGGTTCCATGCCAACTGGATGTGGCGTTTAAGAGGTTTTCTGGATCAAATGTTGATGGGCGTGGGCGGCTCCCGCGGACGGCGTAGTGATTCTTCTCTGCGGGCAAACGATGTCGTGGGTTTTTGGCGCGTGGAAGATGTAAAGGAAAACTACCGGCTTTTACTCCGGGCAGAAATGAAATTGCCCGGTTTGGCCTGGCTAGAGTTTCTTATTGAACCACACAGTATGGGAAATAAGCTGAATGTGATAGCCTATTTTGAACCGACCGGTTTGCCAGGGAAATTGTACTGGTATAACTTTCTGCCTTTTCATCGCTTTATTTTTACAAACCTGTTAAAGCAAATTGTAAAACGAAGTTGAATTTTAAGCGGGATGTATCGATAAGCCTTTCTGCGTAGTAAGTCATCAGTACCACCGAAGACCGGTCCGGCGTTGAAGTAAATGAACAAGCACAAGTGACTAAAGGTCGTGGCTTTAGTGCTTTGCCCTAACAGCAAACATTGATCGTCTGGCAATAGCCCCACAAATATTCTTCATTTCTTTTTTTGCTGCAGTTTTGTATTTTTATACAAAGTTAAATGGCAACAGAAGTTTTAAGGACACAGGACGGATAAATGAAAAAAATGAAATCCGAAGCGGTTTCAGGCTGGGATATTGTCTTTCCCAACGACGCCAACCCTATGGGCACGATGTTTGGCGGCAAATTGATGGCCTCGATGGATGAAATGGCCGGTATTGCCGCTTCCCGCTATAGTGGTTGCGCCACTGTTACGGCATCCACCGAAGCGTTTATTTTCAAGAGCCCGGTAAAAGTGGGTGACCGCATTGAAACGGTTGCCCGTGTAGTCTGGGTCGGGCGCACGTCGCTCGTGGTAAAGGTAGATGTGTATGCGGAGAACCCGGTTGAAAAGAAAGAACGTATCCGCTGTACAACGGGTCATTTTAATATGGTCGCATTTGACAAAGAAGGTAAACCGACCCTGGTACCGCCCATTTTGCTGGAAACAGCCGCCGAGCAGCAAGACTATGAAGTTGCTGAAATCGTTAAAAAGCAGGCCTTGATCCGTAAAAAAGAAGTTTTAAAACGAAAGGGATTGCCCGGCGAAACAAGAACCTTGTGAGGGGATGTCCCTCACAAGGATAGCTGAAAGTAGTTTAAAATGGCTTAGTGAAGAAAACGACGCTGTGGAGCGCGCAAAGCTTTACGCATTTTTTTGCGTGCTTCTTTTAACTTGCGTTTACGTTTGTCCGATGGTTTTTCATAAAAACTGCGTTTACGTAATTCTTTATAAAACCCTTCACTTTGCAGATGACGCTTTAATATTTTCAAAGCGCGGTCCACATTATTGTTACGTACGACTACTTTCATGCATCTCCTTAAAATGTGACAATTTTATAGTGGTTGTTCATATTCTTTATGACTAAATTAAATTCCGCTTAAAGCAAGATTGCTAATGTATTGAAAAAGAAAGTAAAAATAAAATGAAAATTGCATTAATACAGCAAATAGCTGAAAATAATCGTGAAGAAAATCAAAAAAATGGTCTTTTGGCCATTGATAGGGCAGCTTCAGAAGGGGCCAAGGTGCTCTGTTTTGCAGAATTGGCCTTCGAACGTTTTTATCCGCAGCGTCCGGCAACATCAAAATCGCTGGCCATGGCCCAACCGGTCAATGAGCAAAGTTTAGCGCCTTTTTGTGAAAAAGCCGCCCGCCACGGTGTGGTGATCATATTAAATATGTTTGAGCGCGATGGTAAAAACACCTACGACGCCTCACCGGTCATCGATAGTAACGGCAAACTCCTCGGGGTAACGCGCATGACGCATGTCACCGAATATGAAGGGTTTCATGAACAGGGTTACTATACACCGGGAAACTCCGGACCCGTTGTATATCAAACTGAATTTGGCCGGATTGGCGTTGCGATTTGTTATGACCGGCATTACCCGGAATATATGCGGGCCCTCGCCTTACGGGGCGCCGATGTGGTTTTTATCCCACAGGCCGGGGCCGCTGGCGAATGGCCCGAAGGACTTTATGAAGCTGAAATGCGGGTGGCCGCTTTTCAAAATGGTTATTATACCGCTCTTTGTAACCGCGTGGGAAAGGAAGAGGTCCTTACATTTTCCGGCGGATCCTTTGTGTGCAACCCGCTTGGGGAAGTGCTTGCCCGCGGCAATGATCAAGCTGATGATATCGTGTATGCCGATCTTGACCTAATGACGGTGCCAAACTCCCATGCCAGACGACTGTTTTTTCGTGACCGGCGAGCGGATTTATATGCACAGTGGTTGAAATAGTCCACTTTATCCAACAAATTTAATAAGAATTTACTCCATCAGGACTTGGCCTAATTATGTTTTCTACGGATATCTCTGCAAAAATAGATAGTTACTTTAATTTTCTTTCACACTACTTTGATCTGGCGTCGCTGGATATTTATCAGATTGAGAATAATGAGCTCAGTTTGTGCTATACATCGGGAAAAGAAATATCCGCTTTTTCTGCCGACAAGAACAGCGGATATGATGAAATGGACGACAAACAACTATTGGGCCATTTTAAACATCTTGCCCACAAACTCTTTATCCAACATCAAAACGGTGACGGGCGGCTGCTTGTGGCCATTAATCTGGGCAATGAATTCGACGCCAGCGGGGTTTGCAGCATGATGTCTGAGTTTGTTGGCCAATACCTGCAGGCCATCCATTTGGATAAAAAATTACAGAGCAGCCGTGACCGCAACCGGTTTATCCTTTCCGAAATATCTGCCCTGCATGAAATATCAAGGGCCTTTGAAGGCGCGGGCCAGATAGACCCATTGCTCACCTACATTGTGGACAAAGCGCGTTTACTTCTAAATACAGAATCGGCGTCATTAATGTTGTACCTGCCGGAAAACGATGAGTTGGAGTTTAAAGTAGTGCTGGGACCAAAATCACAGCAGGTAAAAGCCTTCCGACTGCCAATGGGCAAAGGTATTGCCGGATGGGTGGCACAAAACCGTGAGGCCATTCTCATCCCGGACGCCTATGATGATCCACGTTTTGACCCAACCTTTGACAAACGCAGTGGTTACCGAACACGAAGCATATTATGTGTCCCCATGATTCATCAGAAAAATATGATCGGCGTGGTAACCTTATTAAACCGAAACGATAGCCGTCCTTTTAATGATGATGATAAAAACACTCTTACAACCTTTGCCGGCCAGGCGGCCCTGGCCATTGAAAACAGCCGAATGTTGCAAACGGTGCTTGAAAAGGAACGCCTTGATAAAGAATTGCAGGTGGCCTCCCAAATTCAGCAAAGGCTTATCCCACAATCATTGCCAAAGATAAATCGCCTGGATATGGCGGCCACCTATCTGCCCTGCAAGGAAGTGAGCGGTGATTTTTATGATATCGTTCCTTTGCAAAACGAACGTTTTGCCTTTGTTGTGGCCGATGTGGCGGGCAAAGGCATTCCTGCTGCTTTGCTTGTATCCACCATGCAGGCCAGGCTTACCACCTACCTGGAAAGCTCACAGGATTTACAAACCATCATTGGAAGGTTGAACGATGGACTGATAAAAACCACAACCGATGACCGTTATATCACCTTTTATATCGCGGTGTATGACCCTGCCACGCAACAACTACATTCCTTAAACGCCGGTCACAACCCGCCGCTTCTTTTCCACGGAAAGGAAATAATCCGTTTACGGGCCGGGGGGATTTTTATCGGTTCTTTGCCCTGGCAATACGAATCCGAAAAACTTGGGCTGGTAGCCGGGGATGTACTGGCGCTGTTTACCGATGGATTGATTGAGGCGATGGACGCTGACGAAGAAGAGTTTGGTGAGGAACGGGTGATCGAAGTCGTGAAAGAAAATATCCATTTTAGCGCGAAGGAAATTATGGAAAAGGTCAAGGACGCCGTAAATATACATTGTGCGGGGGAAGCATTGCAGGATGATTTTACTTTGCTCATTGTAAAGACAATTTAACCTTCACACTGATTTTGCCAATTAGCAGTAATCTTGCTTAACGACGGAAAAAGATTGAGTTAAAACGTTGTATATTTTTAATTCCGGGATATGTTTTGCTTTTGAGTGAGTTGCATTATGCATAATATTTTTCGCTCAAATATTAAAATTATGTAAATGGAGATTCTTGTTTATCAAAATTCAATCAAAAATAAAAAGCCTGCTAAAAACTTACAAACAACGGGAATTTTATTTTCGTTTGGATGTGAGGTGGGCCTTGGTTTGGGCCGGCGGTATTTTTATACTTTGGCTATGGGATGTTTTTTTCCTGAACGATCCGGCGCGTCTTAAGCTGGAACAGGCTTTTGTAAACACCATTTCCCTGGCACTGCTTGTAGTGCTTATCTCTTCGTTGCTGGCCTGGGGCACAACGCTGTTGTTGGAATTTGGCCGCCATCTCTATAAAGGCGCCCCATTTTATGTAATCGACGGTATCATAAATCTTATTCGTTCGGTTCCACAGGTATTGGGGATTTTAATTGGCTATGTTCTGTTGAGCCGCCTGCTTGAATATACGACCCTCTCGTCTTTTGAAGCCATCATCTGGATTGCCTTTATCATTAGTTTATTCGTCTTTTTGGATATTGCCGATTTAATGCGCGAGCGGATTTCGTTTTTTAAAAAGTCGGACTTTTATGACGCTATGCGCGTAAACGGTGTACGCGAAGTTCATATCATTAATTACGAAATCCTGTACAAAAGCAGCCGCATCCATATTTTCAATAAATTGATCTCTGTATTTGGCATGACTTTTTTCCTGTTGTGCAGCGTGGATTTCATCGTTTCCGTTGGCCTGGCCTCGGATATAAATCTGGTAAACTTTCCGGCGACACTCGGCAGTATGCTGGCAAATATCGATAGCAAACAGGATATCCTGGCCCTAGGCGCAACTTTGCAAAACCCTTTTTATATAACGCGTATATTTTTTGAACATCTGCAGGGGGTAAGCGTGGCCTTTAGTTTGGTGTTTACACTTTTGTCGGTTTTCAAAATCTCCGAAGGCGTCGCCAGGGAATATCATCTTTAAAGGGAAATTGATTGGATTATTCGTTAAACATCACAGCCGCTAAAAAAGAGCTGGTACAGATCAAGAACTTTCATTTAGAAACCGGTAAAATAACCTTTTTATTTGGCGAATCCGGTATTGGTAAATCGCTGATTGCCAAGGCAATTTTTGGCTTGATCGATAGCGACGCCCTGCGGGTGCGGATAAATAACCAGGCCTACAGGTCTTATATCGCCGGACGTTCAGTGGCCCGCTTGCAGCATAACGGGTTCTTTGTATTTCAGGAACCATCGTCACATCTAAACCCACTCGAAACCCTGCGTGGACAATTAACCGAAGGACGCTTGAAACGGGTCCCGAAACGGGAAGGTAACGCAGCGTTGCAAAAGTTATGGCAGTTTAGTGACAACCGGGAAATAAAGGACATTCTTGCCGTGTACCCCAAACCCTACCGGCCCAGTGGCGGCGAAAAACAACGTATCCTGCTCTCGATGGCCTTTCGCAAGCTCTTGCTCTATCAAAAATCACCGCCCACCGACCCGGCCGAGGCGTTATATGTTTTCGATGAACCCTCCGGCAGCCTGGACAATACCTATCGCGATATTTTTATTCAGATGCTATTTGAGCAGTATGGCAGACGACCGTTTACCGGGCTGGTCATCACCCATGACTATTCCATGATCAACGAACTTGAAAAGTACTTAGGGATGATGGGTGCCGTGGAACTGAGTGAGTTGCAACGAAACGCGAACAGTGTATTCCAAAAGCCGTTCTTGCCCCACGATTATAAGAACTGGTTAAACAAACAACATGGGATAAAGGCCAAAACCGTCCACAGCGGTCATAATTTGCTTAGCCTGCAAAGTGGACTGTGCATCCATGGACGAAGACTCGCGTTTCACAAGGGGAACGTTGAAGCCCCGCCGACCGACCTGAAAGTAAACCGTGGTGAAATCACCTATCTAAAGGCACGGAGCGGCGCCGGTAAAACAACGGTGGCCAAAGTGCTGATGGGGCTTTACCGGGCGGACGTCTTACGCCTACAGCTGGGGCGTAAACATCTTTCCGAAAAAAGCGGCCACGCTTTTTGGCGTCGGCATATATGGGGGAAAATGGCCACCATGGTTTTTCAACATGCCGACGAAGCGTTGAACCTAAACAGCACGGTCCTGGAAACATTCCGAGCGCTTTCCGGCAACAGACGTGTAAACCGTGCCAAGGTATTACGACGCATCAATGAGTTTTTTGAACCTTCACCAGGTCAGGCATTTTTGGATAAGCCCACCGGGGATTTAAGCGGCGGCCAAAAACAGCGCATCAATATTATGCGCAGCATGGTCCTTAATACAGACCTGTTGATTTTGGATGAGCCGCTGAACGGTCTGGATCTGATCAGCGCGGGAAAGGTATTGGATAAAATCCGCGAGCGTCAATCCGATGGCGCGGGGATTCTGCTTATCTCACACAATGAGGAAATTTTTGACCGTATTGCACCCGTCGGCAATCGCTACTATCTTAAAGAAATGGAACCTTGATGCAGCCGTACATTCAAACCGTGGGCAATTATGTTTCAACGTGATTATATCCTGAGACAAATCGAGCAAATGACACAAGCCCTTATAGAAGTTTTACATCTGCGCCGGGAAAAGAAATTTGACGCCGCAACTGTTTTGATTTCTAAAACCGCGCGGGGTTTACTAAGCTTCGATTTGGACATTGTGGATAGTCTGCCAACGGAAGATTTGATCCGTTTTTTGCAACATGACGATGTCTTTGATACCGGCAAAAGTTATATAATGGCCCGCCTTATGCTGGAAAAAGCAGACATTGCACGGGATAAAGGCCTGAGCAGACTGGGCCGAAATATCCGCGAAAAGGCTTTGCTGTTATTGATTGAACCTGTTCTGCGTGATAGCCGTTTTGGCAACACAGACGATCATCTGCGGATTTCACAGATTCTAAAAGAACTGAATGAGACAGATTTGCCTGTATTGTTGCGCGCACGCCTGATGGATTATTTTGAACAGCTTGGCGCGTACAGCCATGCGGAAGATATCCTGTTACTGGCACGGGAACAGGGTGAAGAATTTATTGTTCAAAAAGGCCGGGTTTTTTACATGCGTTTATCCGGGCTGGATGAAGAACGTTTGCATAAAGGCAACTTCTCCCGCGGCGAGGTTGATGACGGACTAAAACTTTTTAAAAATTAAAATTCCCGGTTTCAATGATATTTGCGCTTTTATAATTATCCACCGTAATATTGGGCCGAGGCAATAAGTATCTACTGGTAATCGTATCCCGTTAAATCTCCATTTATTGCCCAATATGGATTCCGGGATGTGATCACATAAAGCGCGGTGCTTTAAAGAAAAACTAAAACAAGAAGGTTAATCTATGACAAAATCAATTGGCATTCTCACTTCGGGCGGCGATACCCCGGGATTAAATGCCGCGATCCGTGGCCTGGGGAAATCCGCCCTCGCCGTAAATTTGGAAGTGATCGGCTTTCGCGATGGCTTTCGGGGCTTGATGGAAAACCGCATCACACGTTTGGACAGTAAATCCCTCTCGGGTATTCTTTCCCTGGGTGGAACGATTTTGGGCACCAGCCGGGATAAGCCGCACCGCATGCCGGTAGGGGATAAAACCCTGGACATGACCGATGTTATTTTGCATAATTATAACAAACATCATCTGGATTGCCTGGTATGCATCGGCGGCGGCGGTACGATGAAAAATGCCATGAAGCTCATGGAAAAGGATATGCATGTTATTACCCTGCCCAAAACCATCGACAACGATGTGGCCATGACCGACCGCACCTTTGGTTTTGATACCGCTCTTGGCATTGCCACAAACGCGATTGACCGTCTGCATACCACGGCGCACAGCCATCACCGGATTATTGTTGTCGAGATTATGGGGCATAAAGTAGGATGGTTGGCGCTTGGCGCCGGTTTGGCCGGCGGCGCCGATGTGGTACTGCTCCCGGAAATACCCTATGACGTGGATATCGTGGCCGAGGCCATTTTACGCCGTAGCCGTGGCGGAAAAAGTTTTAGCATCGTAGCGGTGGCCGAAGGCGCTATAAACAAGGACAGTCTTGATGATGAAAAGAAAAAGAAAAATGAACCCTGCGCGGAATCTGCGACCATGCGTCTGGCACGTTTGCTGGAAGAAAAGACACGTCTCGAATCCCGGGTTACAATTTTGGGACATTTGCAACGCGGGGGTACTCCATCGGCTTTTGACCGTGTTTTGGCAACCCAATTGGGGACGGCCTGTACCCGTATGATAAAGGAAAAACAATTTGGTAATATGATTGCGGTAAAAGGCGAACAGACGTTAATGGTACCGCTGGAAGAAGTGGCAGGCAAAAGAAAGTTTGTACCCATGGACCATCCCTGGGTGCTTAGCGCCCGCAGCGTGGGAACCTGTTTAGGGGACTAAATTAATTTTAGCGCGATTATAACCTGGATGATGAAGTTTAAGCATATTGTCATGTGGCGTTTAAAAAATCCCGTAACCCGTTTGGATGATGCGCATCAAATAAAGTTAAATTTGGAAGAATTACCGGGTTTGATCCCTCAAATCATCCATTTTGAAGTCGGGATAAATAAAATTAGGGATGCCGCTGCCTGTGATGTCGTTTTGGTTGCTGAATTTAAATCACAACAAGACCTTATCAGCTATCAGCAACATCTGGCACATAAGAAAGTTGTCAAGCTGATACGTTCCCTTTCGGAGTTTAAACATGTTGTTGATTATGAACCATGAATAATTTACAACGTTATTAGTTGACATTCTGAAAGCTCCTATTTAACTTCCCCGTCTTGAAAAAAAGATATGTGACCGATTTTCCCAAAGGTAATTCGTTTATTATCGAAGCATTTAATAATCAACGTATTGATCCGAACAGTTGAAAGGGAAAACAATGGAAACAAAACAAACGGCAAAAGTTTTATTATTTACAACACCGACATGCTCGTACTGTAACCTGGCAAAACGCTACTTCCGTGAAAAGCGTATCCGTTTTAGAGAAGTTGATGTATCTCGGGATGCTTCCGCTGCAAGAGACATGCAACGCAGAACCGGCCAAATGGGGGTTCCGGTTATTGTAATCAACAACCGGTCCATCGTAGGCTTTGATAAACCAAAAATAAATAAACTATTAGGAATCAACTAAAACAACAGGAGGGTTTAAATGAATATCCAACCTTTAGATGATCGCGTGCTGATCGAAAAATCCGAAGAAGAAGGCGAACAAAAAGTAGGCTCAATAATTATTCCCGATACCGCCAGCAAGGAAAAACCAACCATGGGCAAGGTCGTTGCTGTTGGTACGGACGAGGATTTGCAGGAAAATATCAAAGTAAACGATACCATTATTTATTCTAAATATGCCGGAGACGAAATAAAAGTTGACGGAAATGAATATATGATCATTCAACGAAGTGATATTCTTGCCATTGTAAAATAACCTATTTGGGCTGTTGTTTCCAAAACGACAGCCCTTTTTTCATCTGTTCGCATCCCAAAATTTATTCCCTTATATTAGCTTATCAACAATTTGTTTTGTATAAAATTTATTTCCTTTTTATAGAAAGGTCATTGTGAAGGATATACAGAAGGGTCAAAACATTGTTCTCGAGGGGATATCCGTTTCCGATGGGATTGGTTTTGGCACCGTTAACATATATCGTACCGATTTTGATGACGTCACCAAATACGACCTTGCCCCGGGGGAAGTGATAGCGGAAATCGACCGTTTTTCCGCGGCTTTGCTCGACGTGGATTTGATTTTCCAAAACAATCAAAAAAG
Organism: uncultured Calditrichaceae bacterium; assembly: GCA_964456445.1. GTDB lineage: Bacteria > Calditrichota > Calditrichia > Calditrichales > J004 > CAYWBI01. The sequence continues at coordinate 4,560 of CAYWBI010000049.1, read as the reverse complement.
GGTCGCAAGGGAATTGGGGCTGGAGCAATCGAAAATATATGATACGTACCATCTTATTTTAAAAGACCCGCTTTTTCAAAAAGAAATCCCGACAGCGATCCGCTCCCAGCTTCAAAATGCCGAATCGGTAATTTGTGAAAAACTGGGATTGTATGAAAAACATTTTTCGACCATCGAAGATGAATACCTTCGTGAACGAATCTTTGACATCCGCGGTGTTTCACGACGCCTGGTCTATCACCTCTTACAGCACGAGGGCCAGGAGCAAAAAGATACGTCGGAATCCAATATTATTATCGCACGTGAACTTACTCCTGCAGACTCTATCCATTTTCATCATAAAACGTTAAAGGGGCTAATTACCGAGTTTGGAGGGCGTACAAGCCATGCTGCAATACTTGCCCGTTCCATGGAAGTCCCTGCCATTGTCGGCGTTAAGGATTTACTAAAAAACACGCCCAATCGTGCGCCGGTTATTATTGACGGTACCGCGGGAAAACTGATCATTTACCCGGACAATGAACAGGTAAAGTTTTATAAGTCGCGGTTTAAAAAATTGCAGTTAAGAAAACGGCGGCTTTTGCAAAATCTCTCGGCGCCTATAACCGGTTTACCGGGCCGCCCAATCCGCTTTCTGGCCAACCTTAACGAACTAAGTGAAATACCTGTTGTACAACGGTATAAAGCACAGGGCGTAGGACTTTTCCGCACGGAATTACAATTTATCGCCAGGGAACGATTGCTAACCGAGAATGAACAGTACCATATTTATACCAATGTTGTCCAAAGTTTTAGCGAAAGCGAAGTGGTCATCCGCGTACTCGATATCGGCGGTGATAAATTTTTGCCTTTCAGCGATATACAAAAAGAATCCAACCCGTTTCTCGGCTGGCGGTCCATTCGTATCTTGTTGACCGAGCGGGATATTTTTAAAACTCAGCTCAGGGCTATTTTTCGGGCCGCGGTTCATGGCCGGATTAAAATATTGATCCCGATGATATCCAGCGTAGAAGAAATTGTTGAAACCCGGACGATCATTAATGAAGTCCTTGATGAATTGCGGACACAAAAGGTGGAACATCGTTCCGCTCTTCCGCTCGGCATCATGGTTGAAATCCCTTCTGCAGCCATCATGATTGATAAGCTGCTTAAAGAAGTGGATTTTGTAAGTATCGGCACAAACGACCTTATTCAATATACGCTGGCGGTGGACCGTAACAACGATAAAGTTGCTTCCTTTTACCAACCGCTTAATTTAGGAGTACTGGCCCTGATAAAAAAAGTGGTTGATGAAGCAAAAAGGCAAGGCAAGGACGTTTCTATTTGTGGCGAAATGGCCGGTGACCCACTTTATACACAACTGCTTTTGGCATTTGGAATAAATGATTTCAGTATGCAACCGGTTTCCATCCCAAAGGTAAATGACGTGGTATTACATACCGATGTAAAACGACTGGATCTGATCAATAAAAAAGTTTTCGGCTTTTGCAAAACCGAGGAATTGCGGAGCTTTTTGCTTGAAGGTTTACCGTCGGAACTTTTCGAACCTTAAAAACGTACCTGATCCTGAAATGGGTCAACGACTGTTCATTCCCGCTTCATAATTCGTGACTATATTTTAAGAAAAACGGAGGAAATTTTGAGAAGTAGTAATCCAGCTTTAAAAGAAAAGGCCTTCCAGGTTGCCGCTCTTGGTGAAGAACGCATGACGATTGAGGGTGTGGTCAATAAATCCTTTATCCTGCTTGGTCTGTTGGCGATGAGCGCCTATTATGTTTGGAACAAAGTATTGGTTGCCCAGGATATGGCGGTTGTCTCGCCTTTTATGTGGGGCGGTGTAATCGGCGGCTTGATCGTGGCCATGATCACCATTTTTAAACCAAACTTGTCCAATATTACCGCGCCTGTCTATGCCCTGTTGGAGGGATTGGCGCTGGGTGGTATTTCCATCATGATGGAAATGAGCTATCCGGGTATCGTGATGCAGGCGGTTGCCCTGACCTTTGCCGTGATGTTTGCATTGTTGGCCGTGTACCGTTCCGGCTTGATAAAGGTCACTAATAATTTTAGGATGATGGTTGTCGGTGCCACGGGTGGTATTTTTGTTTTTTATCTGCTTAGCATGGTGCTGGGATTTTTCGGCATAAATATGCCCTTTATCAACAGCGGCGGCATTTTCGGCATCGGCTTTAGTCTGGTGGTTGTGGCCATCGCGGCGATGAACCTGGTACTGGATTTCGATTTTATCGAGCACAGCGCCGAACGCGGCGCCCCAAAATATATGGAATGGTACGGCGCCTTTAGCCTGATGGTAACACTTGTTTGGCTATATCTCGAGATTCTGCGTTTGATCTCCAAGGCCCGGCGCTAAAGCAAAAATGTATAGGGCGGAATATAACGACTTGGATATTCCGCCTTTTTTATTCTATCACCATTGCAATAGAAAATCTTTCTCCTTTATCTTAAGCCTAACTTTTTGTCGTTAAGAGCTTTTTGTAAAATAGATTTCGCCACTGATCTAACTTTTTAGCCTCATTATTTTCAATGACGATTATATCGGTTTCGTTTAAAGAAAGGAATACTCCCATGCAAAGAGCAATAGGACTGACAGCGCTTTTATTTTTTATGGCATTAACTGCCTGCAATCATGAAAAAGGCTTTACTATTAACGCCCATATAACGGGGTTTCCGGACAGTACAAAAATATACCTGAGCAACATGGCCACACAGCAGAAACTGGATAGCGCGCTTGTTATTGACAATAAGTTTGTTCTAAAAGGGCATTTTTCCGATCCACCCGAAATGGTGGCGCTATTGTCTTTTGTTCAACATAAAGGTGTAAATACGGTATTGTTACTTGGAAATGATCATTTATCCATCGAGGGCAACATCAGGGATTTCCCTGATAATTTAAAATATAGCGGTTCAAGAACACAGCAGGAATTGGATATCCAAAAAAAATCAAGACGCGCCTTATCAAAAAAGAATGCTTCAATTTACAAAAAATATTTTCTGCTATCCGAGGAAGACCGGAATGGAAAACCAGGGAAAGAACTACTCTCCTTATTAAAAAATGTTCAGGATTCTTTAATCTCAAAAAATATAGAGTTTGCAAAAAAACACATCAATACCTATGCCGGAATCATTCAATTGGGATTCTTGAAAAAGAGATTGCCCGTCGATACCGTGCGTGCCTTGTACAATAAAATAAAACCGGAATTAAAAGCCAGCAAATACGCCCGGGTTTTGAAGGTTTTCCTAAACGAAAAAATTGCCAAAACAGGCGACATGTTTCATGATTTTGAAGCCTTTAACCAAAAGGGGGAAAAAGTGAAATTTTCAAGCCTGACGGGGAAATATATTCTGCTGGATTTTAGCTCGGCTTTTTGCGGTCCCTGCATACAGTCGATCGGGGAATTACATGAAATCAACAGGGTCTATAAAGACTCCCTAAAAATCATCGGCTTTTCGCAGGATGCAAGTAAAGATGCCTGGCTGAAAGGGTTAAAGCGGGACAGTGTATCATGGGTCAGTTTATGGGACGGCAAGGGAATGTTTAGTGAAACGAGCATAAAATATGGGGTGGAGGGCATACCCAGTTTTTTTCTCATCAACCCCAGGGGACAAATTATTGATACATGGGGCGGATATGGAAAAGGGCTGATAAAGAAAAAAATTGAAAAATATCTTCATGGTTGAGTTAAGGGCTTTATTTAAAATTCATTAATGTTTATCTTAACACAACACGATAAGTATAAAGCCATAATCTTATGTTAGACGCCTCTTTCAGCATCGAAATCCCTTCTGAGTTTTACAGCTCGGAAACCCATGCGCCCCTCGATCATTGCATCGCCTGTGGCCGTTATCTGCTCGAAAACGACATTGGATATTTTGTCGAAAAGGCCATCAAACGCTATCCCGAATATAAAAGTGATCAGGTTATATTTGAATATGCGGTTTGCAGCGAATGTCACCAGGCTATGAGCGCCACCTATTCCACGGAATCCACACAGGCCATACAGAATTATTTTGCTGAAAACACGGATATTATGGGGCGATTTAACCTGATGCAGGAAATGACCGGGAGCGGCATGTTTGAGCTAAAGGACTGGTTGTCCAATTGTCTTATAAAGGGAACGCCGGTGGAAAATCTGCATAAATACCAAATTGCCTGTCAATGTATCGGAGATCGCATGGTGGTCGGCGGCGCCCCGTTTTTAATCAGCAACCAGGCCATTAATCAATTTGCGCTGCATTATGAGGGCCGTGTAAATTTGAACAACTAACAAAAGGTATTTACACAAAACTATTTATGGGCTCCTTCAGCCTTAAAAATATCAACTATCATACTTCACCAAGTTATTAGTAAAACCGGGTCAAGAGTATTTTTATTAGTCCAATAAATTTAGGACATAATAGTCAAGATGATACTCTCAATTAATTGTTATTTCCATGTTGATTCCTAAGACTCCATCAACCCAATCTCTCAAGTATTTTTTAAGATATAATTGATAAATAGCACCACGTTGTTAACACTTTTTCTAGCACAAGGTTGTTTAC
>CAYWBI010000048.1:0-22386 GCA_964456445.1 uncultured Calditrichaceae bacterium | reverse complement strand
TTTGGCCTGGCCCCCACAGCAAAAGGCGCCAAGGCCCAGGATAAACACTGGATCACCGTTGATCGTAAAACCAATACCATATATGCCACCTGGACCCAATTTGACAACTATGGCAGTACAAATACACAGGACAGTTCGATCATACGTTTTTCAAAGTCAACCGATGGGGGAACCACGTGGTCCCCCGCCTTGCGGATCAACCAGATCAGTGGTGATTGCGTGGATAGCGACAACACCGTTGAAGGGGCCGTACCGGCCGCCGGGCCGGATGGTTTGGTTTTCGACCGTACACTGGATAGGGGCGAAAACTGGCTTGGAGAGGACAAGGTTATAACACCCTTTCCAGGAGGATGGGATTATGATATCCCCGGTATCGACCGGGCCAACGGTATGCCTGTTACCGTATGCGATTTAAGCAACGGACCCAACCGGGGGACCATTTATGTAAACTGGAGCGATCAGCGCAATGGAACAGATGATACGGACGTGTGGCTTGTAAAATCAACAGATGGTGGAGAGAGTTGGAGCGTTCCTGTTCGGGTAAATGATGATCCTGCCGGGAAACAACAGTTTTTTACCTGGATGGCCATTGATCAGGTAACGGGTTATCTCTATTTTGTTTTTTATGACCGGAGAAATTATAAGGATAATCAGACGGATGTCTATATAGCCCTTTCCCGTGACGGCGGCCAATCGTTTATCAACTTTAAGGTCAGCGAATCGCCGTTTCTTCCGACAGCATCGATCTTTTTTGGCGACTATACCAACATAAGTGCCCATAATAATATCGTTCGTCCAATCTGGACCCGGCTTCAAGACGGGGAACGTTCGGTCTGGACGGCTCTAGTAAAAGTTAATGATGTGACTGCCATCGATAAAAACATTTCGCAGCAGGTTACATCTGCGGTTACGAACTATCCCAACCCGTTTCGTGAACAAACATCTCTGTCTTTTAAATTGCACAAACCGGCAAATATAAGTCTTAAAATATTTGACGTACGTGGCCGGGAAGTAGCAACATTGATTGATAATCGGGCATACGGTATTGGCGAATTTGTGGCCCGTTTCAATCCAAACGAGCTAAATCTGGCCAACGGGAGTTATTTTTATGTTCTCAGCCAGGGCAACAAAACCATCCGAAAAAAAATGATATATATACATTAAATCGATACTATGCGGGAAAACAGGCCATTGTTTCCCGGGATAGGATTCGTCCAGCCTATTTCTTTAATATCAAATAGTCATATCCGTCCAAAGTCACATTTTGCGATAAGGTGAGTGAATCATCTGAGAAGACATTGGCCCATTTTGTGTTTTGCAACTGCGATGGAACTACAAAGCTTGAACCTGAACCGCGAACATTTACCATAACAAGAAGGTTATCCTGCGTGCCCGTTTTTTCAAAACAGACCACGTTCGAATTGGAATAGTTTTCCATTGCCAATTCTTTTGCGGCATCTGATCCTGAATAAAATTCAAGTGTCGTTTGATAGGCCTTCAACATATCCGGGTTTGCGCTCCAGTCGATTGTTGAATTGCTAAAAAAGGGTATATTGGCTTCGGCGCCCACTTCCTGACTGCCATAAATTAACGGGACGCCGCCCATATATGTGGAGAGCACAAATGCAGCCGTGGAACCCGCTGCCCCATTAAACAGGACCATCGGGGTTGCATCCCAGGCCGATTCATCATGGTTGGTTGTAAAACGTAATTTTTGTTTTCCGGCGGGAAGACCCTGGTATTCACTAAGATGGGTTGTATATAAGCTGTTTGCCGATTGGCCGTTAAAGACCCTCTTAAGTTGTCCATAATAATCCCAGGAGTAATTCATCTCGAACCCGGCGTTAAAGTGATCGTCACGCGCACCCTCAGCCAGGTAAATCAACTGTCGGTCCGGGATGGATTTTAAAGCGTCAAGCGCCTGCTTCCAAAAATCATAAGGAACAAAATCGGCCGCATCACAGCGAAAACCGTCAATATTTGCTTCATATATCCAATATTCCATGGCATCGATCATCGCATTGCGCATGTTAATATTGCTGTAATTCAAATCGGCCACATCCTGCCAATTTGTACCTGCCGGGTGAATGATGTTGCCTTTCGAATCCTGTGTGTACCAGTTTTTATTTTTAATCCAGGGATTGTCCCAGGCTGTGTGATTGGCGACCCAATCCATGATAACAGCGATATTTCTAATATGCGCCTGTTCTGTCAACATGCGCAAAGTTTGCAAATCACCAAATTCGGGATTGACTTCTTTGTAATTTTTTACGGAATAAGGAGAATTTACAGAATGTACAGTACCGATGGGATGGATGGGCATAAGCCAAAGAACATTTACACCGAGGGCTTTTATTTTATCGAGCCGGTCAATAACACCCTGTAAATTGCCGCTGGGGCTAAATGCCCGCAGATTGACTTCGTACATGATAACGTCTTTTGTTTTTGGGATGTTGGCAAAGGGCGTTCCATACTGGCTGTAAGCAGGGCCTTCAAGCGGGGTTTCCGGCGCGGTGCTGTTGTTACAGGAAAAAAGCAGTACAGAACACAAAACAAAATCAATGAACAGATATAATCTTTTTTTTAAATGGTTCATTGGGGCATTCGATTTTATATGAAAAATCCCGAAATTTACAGTAATTATAAATGTAATGAACCGACTGTTTCAAATCTACATTATCAAAAAACACCAAACCGGTTATAGATTAAAGCAGAAGGATATTGTTCTTATAGGAGAGGTTTTGTGAAACACCCTTTTCCATAATGGTCATTGAGAGGTCAATTGTGTTCGCCCTTGCCTGTGACAATTATTTTTTCATTGATTTTTTCCATGCTGAAATTTTCCCTGTAGCCACGATTCGATTGCCAGGTCAACTTTTAAATACAGCGCTCATAAAACGGGCCAGCTTTTTTTCATCAAGCCGGCCATCGGTGCGAACGCCTCCGCACAAATCGACGCCAAAGGGCCGGACCGTATCAATTGCCCGACGGATATTATCTGCATTCAGGCCCCCGGCCAGGAAGACAGGGATTTTTACTGTTTCCACTATCTTACGGCTAAGCAACCAGTTGTGGACCCTTCCCGTGCCGCCCAATTCTTTTATTTGTAAATTCGGGTTGCCGCTATCGAGCAGAATTGCATCCACATCATCTGCAACGCCAAGGGCTTTTTCAATCGATCCTTCGTCACGTACATGTATAACCTGAACGAGTTTAACGGCAGGCATGGCTTCTTTAAGCAAACGATAATCGTGATCCACCTGGTCGTCCACAAGTTGAACGGTGTTTGTTTGTGTACGCCGGTGATGGGCAATTATTCCCCGGGCCGATGTTTCGCTTGTCAATAGAAAACTGGCGATCGGCGGGGGAACGGACCTAACTATTTTATAAATTAAATCATCGGATATCACCCCCGGGCCGCTGGGCATCTTTCCTACAAAACCGAGCGCAGATGCGCCGTAACCGATGGCGGTCCGGGCTTCGCCGAGGCTGCTTATACAGCAAATTTTTACATGAATTTTCATTTGCATTTTTTACCGCTCTGTCATATTTGATGGGATTTTAGCATCACTGATATCAGCGGTCTGAAGCGTGACCGTCACGTTATTATAAATTACCCGGATATTTATCGGGGCTCCTGTATCCATTCTTCCTTTGCCAAAAACAGGGCATCGGAGGCGCATTGTGTAACACAGCCGCGGCAGGCAAAGCACTCGTCTGGGTTTTTTATACGCACTTGATTCCCAAGTTCGATGGTATAAACGTTTTTCGGACAGACCATCAGGCACATTCTGCAATCATTACACTTTGAAATATCCTGGTGTATAAAGCCTTCCATTTGACGGGCAGATGAAAAAATATGTCCGAAAGATTTGGCGCGCAATTTTAAAAGCAGCCACTCGGCTTCGGACGGGTATCCGGCAACGATTCCTTTTAGATCAAATCCGAGCAAAAAATTTATGATTGTAAAACTTAATATTATTTTCCAATAGGCCAAAATAGAAATATGTGATAGCAAAACGGAATAAAGTGCAAACAGCAAAATTACGCCTATTGAAATCATGCCGGCTTTGGCCCAGCCGCTTTTTCCCGGCATAAAGGGAAACCCGGCATAAAGAACAAATCCGGCGATCCAAAAATAAAGGCTGATCGTGTAAAAAGCAGATCGATCGACAATCAGTGTGAACAGCGCAACCCCAAGCCAGATTATAAAATTCATGGCCAATAACATTTCCAAACGGAAGGGCAGCGCAAATTTTGTTCTGTTTGTTTTGAAAACAGATTTATGATCGTCCAGGAATAGAGGTATATCCCGTGCATAGGCCGGCCCAAACAGACCTTTTCGACCGGTTTCTTTTTTTAGAAGCTTTAAGTCAATTCCCGAAGCCGAGAATTGTGGGAGTATTATTCTTTTATGGCTGACCCTTTTATTAATGCGGCTTGTTTTTATGGCCGTGATAACGGAATGCGTGTTTAAGTCACCACCAGCAGAGGCACACCACACATTAATCCCGTTTGTGGGAACAACCAATAAAAATAAATTCTGGCCAAGGAGCGCCTTTTCCACACGTCGTACCGTAAGATGAAAGTTTGAGGTAATAAGCAACGGCGCCTTTCTATCGGGCGTTCCGATAATCCGCAAACCAGGTTCAACAGGATTTGGGAACCATCGGCCAAGAAAATCCCAAATGGTTTTAATAACGGATTTGTCTTCATCCGGTAATTTCGCAAGTGAAATACCCTGCTCAGGTTGGGCGGAAGAGTTATTGTTGTTTGCTTGTAAAACCATGAAACTATCGAGGAATGAAAGCTCGGTTTCAATATCCGAAAAACCGGAAATAGAAACTTCTCCGGGTAAATTTTTCATCGGCTTGGTGCCTGTTTGGGCAATCAGATAGGTAAGAATGGATAGGGGAAACCGGATAAGAAAATGTAACATGCGTTTTAATCTGCCCTTTGGCAAAACCTCGCAAGCGATGATCAGTTTTCCCTGTGGTTTCAGCAATCTTTTTATCTGACCCAGCACCAACAGCCGTTCGTCCGCATACAATTCACTAAAAACCAAAGTGGAGGTGATTACATCAAAACTTTGTCCGGGAAAAAGATTTTCCAGCTCTGTTGCCCCGGCATTAATAAGTGTTGTTGTTTTTTGAAGCCCGTTGGTTAAAACTCTTTTACGGGCAATACGCAGCATGTCCGCGGATATATCAATGCCCGTTGCGCTGGCGCCCGCATTTGCCGCTTCGCAAAGCAAAACTCCAGTGCCGCAGCCAAGATCGAGAATATTCATTCCGGGTGTAATAAATTTTTTAACAATTTGTTTACGGATTTTGGTGGCGTGTCCGCCGGATAAAAAGGCGATGCCGGAATCATATCTTTCCGGTCGGGATTCAAGGATCTTCATAAAAATATAGGAAAACATATTTCTGCCTTCTCATTCTTGGTGTTTTTCCAATCGGCAACCAAAGAGAGTAGTGAAAACAAAACCGGGCAATACAGGTTGAAATTTAAAGCGATGCGGACCATGGATACGGTCGAATAAGCACCGATGATACCACGGCGGTGATCAAGCCGTTTCAATACGGGACTTTAACTATAAAAACTTAAAGAATCAATGACGCCTGAGTTGGGTTACAAAAAGAAAAGAATTTTATATTATGGTACGATCTTAAATATCCAGGCGTCGGGATAACCTTTTTTGCGGACAATTTGCAGGGAACTATCTGCCTGGGTGTGGCTGGTAAAATGCCCGATATAAATTTTGAACACAGCATCTTTATGAAGAAAGAATGCGGGCATATCCAATTCTTTCTGAAGTGATTCTGTCAGCTTTTGGGCCTGCGTTGTATCCGATGTTACCATAACCTGGATACTAAAAGGCGCGGCCGTGTTTTTTGTTTCATGCCCGGTCCGCACGAGGGGCAGCATTTTGGTTTTTTTAATCTTCCGGGCAACGACCCACATCCCTTTAAGGTTTTTTTGTCTTAGTTTTAGCAGACGCAGATCGGCCTCGTTCCGAATAAGGAAATCACCGATCTGGATTTTGTACAATCCGGCTTCCCGGAAAAAGTAAACGCTATCGGGGACTATCATTTTTGTTTTATTAAAAAGAACACGTGTATTCAAAGAATCACTTCCGGCAAACAACTGTATGCGAAAACCATCTACCCAATCAAATTTTGGGGGTGGAGGCGGTGGCGGTGGCAACAAAGTCAAAGAAAGGCTGACCGTGGTATCTTTCCCGCTTATTAGACTTGTAAGAAAACTGTTTTGAACTGTTTTTGTAGGATAATACAGGGTACTGTCGATGGCCGGTGCAACATTCATGGCACGCCGCTGATCCCGGATACCGGGCTGACAGGCAAGAATAATCAATAAAAACAGGGCGGAAATCAGCAGACGCATATCAATACACTTTCTCTAAATTTGTACCGGGGAAATACGTCCGCAGGATATGGTAATACTTTAAGCCATTCTCAGCTTTATACAGGGCGCCATACTGACATAGCCCAACACCATGCCCATGGCCCGCGCCATTAATTATAAGCAGCGAATCCGACAGGGATAATTTGAACAGGGTGCTGGGAAGCTTTTTACCATCCGGACCGCTAAAAAAACGACGGATGTCAAACCCGCTGAGTCCTTGGCTTTGACGGCCATAGTTTATTTGTATTTGTTGTACTCGCCCACTCGTGCTCCGCTGTTTGATCGAAATCTTAAAGGGGATTAAGGTGGTATCCGAAACCATGGAATCTTGATATGAGACATGAAACATTTGCTCAAACAAAGAATCCAGTTGCCCGATACTGAAAGATTTTTGCCAGCGGAAAACAGGGGCATCTTTACAGGCAAAGGAATCCACCCAAACATCCTGTTTAACCTGCAGATAGGGTTCACTGATACCGGGCCAAACGTTTTGCGGCGCTTCCGATAGGCCACCGTCACAGGCATGAAAGTATGTTTTGGCAATTTTTCCCTGATACATCAAAACCGAACCGCGGGTCTGATCAACGGCAGTATTGCCCAGGGGCGATTGGACCTTACGTCCATTATATGCCTGGTCACGGACGTCGCCATAAACATCAAAATCCTGATTTGCGCGTTGTTTCATTTTTAACAGGGCATAAGAACGGGCGCAAACGGCCTGTGCCTTTATTGCTTCCAGATCCGCTACTTTATGGGTAAATATTTCCGAGGGGACAACGCTGCGCAGATAGCTGTCCAGCGGCAGGGAGTTGACCAGCCATATCTTGCCGTTTTCGGCCATGATAATGCTTAGTGTGCCGCTATAATATTTTTGCTTATAAAACACATCGCCCTGACCGCTTTGCGGTTCAAGAACGATTTTATCATTTCCTCTGAGCATGAATAGCCGCTTGTCGTTATAAAGCCGGTAACCTTTGCTATCGGTCCGTAAATAAAACACGGACGAACGCATCAGCTCATATTTTGCCTCCGGTGCGGAAAGTGTATAATTTCCATCAAAACGGAGACTGTCGGTCCCCGATATTTCGCCAATCAATACCCGTATCTGCGGGGCCTGGCTTCGCGGATGTGCGGCCCGGTTTGGCGGTTGGCAAGAACTTAACAGGGCAATAAATAACCCAACAAGAAGGATTTTTGTCGTTTTCAATTGTCTCCTTAGAACCCAAAGCCATATAATCGAATACCAAGCCGTATGCCAAGCCCGGACATATCGATTTGGGAGCTTACCGGTAGCCCGGCCTCCGTTTTACCGGCGTCGCGGTTTGGAACGCCACCATGATAAAATGCTTCGCCATAAAAATCCGCCGCTCGGCTGATTGGCATACTTAACCCGGCGCCAAGGTTCCAGCTAAAGGAACTGAAAAACTGGGTTGCGTCCTGGGACGTCACATAATTTTGAACGGAATTCCACAAGAGTTCATAGCCTACCCCGCCGGTAATCCGTAAATCAAGGCTCTTGGTTACCGGGCCTGTATAATGTAACTGGAAAAATAGCGGGATCAGTGTCGCGCTTTGATCAAGTTCATATTGCGTGGTCGAAATGACAATCTGCCCGGACTGGTTTTTTTCACCGATTTGTGATTTTTTTGTGTAACTGCTACGATAAACATGAACCCCGACACTTACGCCGATTTTTTCGTCAACCATACGGCCAAAATTTACCCCGCCATAAAAGCCGCTCTGGGCGTCGGCCGGCCGCAATAAGCCAACCGAAAACTCGGTAATCCGGTTTTGTGCAAACAAACCACTTGTCAGCATTAAAACGATCGCTGTTATTTTAAATAAGCGCATGATTTCTCCTTAACAATTTAGGATGTCTTTTGATAGATCGTACCGATGTAATTTAACTGCCTGAAAAAGGTTCCAACCACAGGGTTTGTTCATTTACTATCCGTTAAATTTCCTGCATGGAACGATATTTTTGTATGACCATCATTTTAAGGATTTTAGATGGACAAAACAATCGATGGGAATAAATAGCGGAAAAAAAGTTAGTGGGGGCGAGGGTTATGGCAACCGTCTTTGAAACGACAGCTATTGTCCTATAAAATGGAGGGGTTTAGGCTAAGCTCTCCCGGGGTGGCAAAACAAAGCCGGTCCCATCTTATTCGCCAATATCTTCAAGAATACTGACCTTAAGCCATTGTTCAAAGGTTCCGTCCATCACGCAATCATGGCAAACATTGGTAAATTTAAGATAAATTTGGGTACCTTCGCTCAAGGTATTTTCGTAACGCAAACGCTGGATGGCGAGCATGCGGACAAAATGTCTATGCTCCGGGGCAAGATGCGCTGTAAATATGCTGCGCAAACGATGGCCACTATCCGACTTAAGCCAGGGAACCAGTAAATCCGTTAAATCATAAAAGGCGTCAAACAAAAATATTTCTTTTACATGCAATGGCAATCCGCCCTTTACCAGGCCGAGTATGGCAGGCCGGTACCCACCACTGTGTGCGCTGATGATTACATGCCCCAGCGCCGCGGAAGAAATTTTCTTTTGACCACGCAGGTTTCGTAAGGCCTCATAGAGATAATTCTTTAAACCGTCCTTCTCCTCAATTTTCCCCCCGCTGGAATCCATGGCGTTTTTAGGCCCCTGCGCTAAAATCAGGATGGCATTTTTCCCGGAGGCCACAAATTGAGGGATGAGCTTAAAATTGTACATCACGTTCATCACTTCATTGTTCCAGCCATGGAAATGAACGACCACATTGTTAAGCTTGCGGATTGGTTTATAGCCATCGGGGATAAAAACAATTGCCGAGCTATCGGAATAGCTTGTGTTATAACTGAAGAATATATTTTTGTAGCGATGACCCGCTTTTCTGGACGTATGCGGGAACGGGCTGTTTTTTAGATAGATACGCGCCCATTGTCCACCCTGCACCTGATGCCAGGATATGGATGACACGTCCTCTGTTTGTGCATAGCTAAGCGCTGTTATGCAAAAAAGAGCGATATAAATAAAGTTAATACAGCTTTTCAGGCGCATCTATTTCTCCAGGAATAAACGAAGGTAAGAGGCAAATTGAATCCGTGTCAAATTTTGTGGGCATCAAGTGTGTTAAAATTGTCCAATAATATCATATTATAAACTTTGTCCGTGGCAAAACGATTATTGTTAAAAAGAAAAACGAAAAGGTGCATCATGACACAAGCAGATATCCGACAATCGATAAAAGAAATATATGAGACCTTTTGTAGGCGAAGTTATTCCACCAGCTTTACCCTGGAGTCCATTTCCAGGATATTTGATATTGGAAATGAAGTGTTCATAAAAAACAATACACAGGATATAGAAAAGCAGAAAAATCAAACGCCTTCATTCGCGCCGGATATAATGGACGATGAACCCTTTTCATTTGAACGTACCATTACAATATTCAACAAATTAGATAATAAATACAATAGCGTCTCACCTGAATTAATTCAAAGAATATACGAAATAAACCATAAACTTGCCTGGATGGATTATACCAAAAGATATCGTACATATATTTTAAGGATTTATGGCGACTATCCCCGGGATGAATACATTAACTATCTTGCCGCCGTTTTAAACTATGATGAAAAGAATTTTTCTTTGGCGCTGGATTGCATCAATCGCTCTATAGTTGAAAACGCTTCCTGTGCCATGTTTACACACATCAAAGGTATGTGTCTGTATCAGTTGGGCGAATTTGACAGCGCCCGAACTTATCTATACCAGGCGCTGTTTTTGATGGAATTGCTACAGGATGAACCGCCCCGGCTGAAAAGCAACCCCGAGGTATATCCCAATTTCCCAATTGAATATCATACTTCCGCGGAATTGGTGCGTCTTGATTTAGTAAGAATCGACCGCCTGGAAGAAAATTTCATGTTGGATATCATGCCTCTGTTTGCTGAGTAATATTTATCGGGACCGGAAGGCCCTAAGCATAGCCAGGGCATGCCCCACCCGGACAAACCGAAACTAAATGATGATATTCATCTTTCTTTCAAAACCCAAAACCGGTGTTCCCTACCCACCCATCTACGGCAAACATATTCAACCTTCGGGATTTGTTCCCATGGAGTGGGGTTATAATACACATCCCCGTGGCCCGGTTTAATCGCTAATAAGCCGCCCATCCCACAAAGATTGCAGTTCTTTACGGTACATATCATCTGCATCGTTACCGTATTCAATCCAGCCCTCTTCGGTTTTTTTTCGAACATACTGCAATTGTGCAAAGCGTGGCCGGTTTACATCCAGTGGTATTTTGCGTAAGCGAGGATCGTCTTTATCTAAAGGGGATTTATGTTTGGAAGAAAAAAGCATCCCCAAAATCAGTGGTGTGGCGCTGTATAAAACAGTCCTGGTATTATTGTTTAGGTTCTCCACAAGCCAATCGTTTACTTCGTCAAAAAACAGACGGGCATTTGCAAGACGTACACGGGAACCTGCCCGTGACTTCCCTTTTGTTTTCAGATAATTGATCTGTGATTTTCCCTGTTTTTTTCGCGTAACATATTTTGCTATAACCTTATGCTGCATAATTTGGCCATTTTCGATTGTTGCCAATGCGGCATTTCCTACCTGTAACAAAACAAGCATATAGCATGGCGGATTTGGCAATAATAATTTTAACATGCCGGCCGGTATATCACTTGCAGACTTTGCCGAAGAACGATACGCTCTTGCTGCAACAGGCCATTTAGCGGCGCTAAATGTTGAAAAATCCGGTGTGCAAAGAGGGTAGCGAAAGCGCAATTGGTGTTTACCGTTCTTGTTTTTAATATCGTAATAACAACGCTGCTCATCCAACAAAAAAGGCCGGTTTTGTGCCAGGCAATAAATTAAATAACGCATGGCCGTAGGATAGTCAAGAATAAACATGGGTGGAAAATAACTTAAATTTTACAGATAAACAGAAATCTAATAAAAAAAGTGTTCACTATTCCCCATTTATTAAGTATTTTCATATTTTACAGAATTAGCAAAAGTCATGTTGCAAATAGTGATAAAAGGCGGGGAATATCAAAATGAAGATTAAAGAGAGCATCCGGCAAAAAGTGGCAGTACTCAGTATCAAGGGAAATTTAATGGGGCCCCCCGGTACCGATAAACTTATCCAAAACATCGAACTCCTGCTCCATGACGGTATAAAACGTATTATTCTGGATATGAAACATGTTGGCTGGATCAATAGTATGGGTGTAGGATCGATTATGAAATGTTATAAACTGATCGAAGCGCAGGACGGGAGATTTTGTCTTGTGGCACTTACGGAAAAAGTAAAAGGCGTTTTTCAGGTTACACGACTAATCCAGATATTATCGATAAAAGCCGATTTGGATCAGGCGGTCAATGAATTGAACAAAACTTGATTTAAGTTCAAAAAAGTTGTCAGAGGATAAAGGGAATTATGAAGTGTGTTTGCTTTTTATATTCGGCATATTCCGGGAAACGGTTTGCAAGTTGCTTTTCCTCGTAAGTCAGTTTTAAATAAAGTGTAAAGCACAACCCGGCAAAAAGAAGAATACTGATCATGCCCGGAGGGCTTATGGCCATGCTAAGCGCAATAAAAAGAACAGATGTGTACATGGGATGCCGAATATATTTATACGGCCCATGCAATCTTAATATGGCGCCATCCATCAATTCCGGGAGGATACGAACATTACCGCTTCCCATGGTATAAATGGCCCAAAGCCCAACAAAAGCCGCCAAAACAAATACAGCGATGCCATATATGTCAATGGCCTCTAATTCTACCCGTAAAGCCAACAAAACTAAAATACCAAATTGAAATAAAACATAAATCATCGTATATAGCCTTACTAATGAAGTTGAAATTTCTCATGGAAACAAATCATAATTGAGTAAGATAAAAAAATACCGTCAAGAAGGCTAAAAACATTTCTGACTGATGAACTCAACCTGAACATATAAGATCTGTCAGAAATCCAATACTCTATTTATTAGACAAATCTTTTATTAAATTAGATAAAAATAACCGGGGATATATGATGTCTGTAAAAAAACAACTGCCAAGCCGGCTGCATGTAAAAAAAGAATATGACGTCCTGATTTCTCAATATGAGGAAGTAAGCCGCAAACTTCAGCGTAAAATAAGCACACTTTTAAGGACGAATGATATAAATGCAGATATAAAATTTCGTGTAAAAAATTTTGATAGTTATTTTGAAAAAATTTTGAAACTCCACGCCCAGGGTGATAGCCCCCGGCTTACCGATGTGCTTGGCATTCGTATTATTTGTCCATTTCTTGAAGACATCCATCGCGTTGAACAAACCCTGGCAGCCAATTTTCGAATTGAAGAAATCGAAAAAAAAGGCTTAAAACATTCTTTCCGGGAATTTGGATATGATTCGACCCATATTTTAATTGCCTTGCCCCGGGATATCCTTAACAAACATTTACCATATACCAGCAAAATGTTTGAGGTACAGATACGTACCATCTTACAGGATGCCTGGGCGGAAGTTGAACATGAATTGGTGTATAAGGCCAACTTTTCGGTGCTCAATGAACCCATCAAACGTAAGCTGGCATCACTAAATGCAATCCTTACCCTCTCCGATGTTTTGTTCCAGGAAATCCGCGAATATCATCGCGTGGCCCAGGACTTTGGGTTTAAATTACGTCAGTCTGTCGAGAAAAAAGCATCACAGATTAAGGGCTTAAGCCTGTTGGAGAATATGGGCCCGGCACAAACAAACCACGACCGCTTTAATTTGACCATGCCGATCCTTCCGGAAAAACCGCTGGAAAAATTATTATACGAAGGCCTTCAGTTACATAGCAATGGCCAGTATAAAGAGGCTGTAGATATTTACTCCCGTATCTTGCGCATGAAGGCCCCCGATGTGATCCGCTCCATTATATATAACCACCGCGGCATGGCTTATTTTGTGCTTTCGGACTATAAAAAAGCCGAAAGGGATTTTAACCGTTCCATCCAACTGGACAATAATAATATCCGTTCTTATAATAACCGCGGGCTTTGTTACCGGACACAACAAAAATATAGCCAGGCATTAAGTGATTTCGAAATATCCATCCGGATCAACCCTTCTGCATACGAGGGGTATTATATGCGCGCATTGACCTACTATGATTTGGATGATCTGGCCAAGGCGTTGCAGGATTGTGACGAGGTCATAAATATTCTGCCGGAATTTGTTCCGGCACAAAACCTAAAACGGATGATTAATGCCCGTCTGTTTCAATAAATTAGTCTGGTTTTTAAAACAGGGATAACTTTTCCCGTTTTTTACCGTAATAAAAAGACAATGCATTAAACGGCCAATGTTTTTCTGCAAAAAACAGAAATAATGAAAGAGCAATATTGGCCCGCTAAATTTTGATGATGAAAACAAGGAGTTGTTATGAAGCGTCATTTCGATTTTAAATTTTATTTCGGTATTGCGATTGTTCTGGCAGGTATAGTTCTCTTTCTGGATAATATTGGCTTTGATTTTGGCGTCAATTTATTTGATTTTTGGCCGCTCATATTAATTGCCATTGGCCTGAATCATCTATCCCAACCGGCAGAAGCCCGGCAAAGCTATAATGGTTGGATATTTATCGGTTTTGGCGTCTTGTTTCTTCTGCGTTCATTTAATGTCATTTATTTCCGGCTTGGGGAACTGTGGCCGCTTATTCTGATACTTATCGGGCTTGCCATCCTAAGAAACCACATGAGCAAAGAAGACAGGGAACGTGGCGGAACGGCCGGCGATTATATTAATCTCACTTTTCTGCTTGGTGGCGGAGAACATAATTACACTTCTCAAACCCTTAAAAGTGGAAGTGTTATGGCCTTTATGGGCGGCGGTACAATCGATCTCCGTCAGGCCGATTGCGCCGATGATTCCCTGACAGTCGATGTGTTTGCCGTTTGGGGCGGTATCGAGATACGGGTGCCATTTCACTGGCAGGTCAATATTCAAGGGACACCTATTTTAGGAGGTATGGAAAATAATACTTCTCGTGGGGATATGGTAGAGACAACAGATGTTTCAAAACCTGCACGACAACTGATTATAAAGGGAACGGTTATCATGGGTGGTCTGGAAGTTAAAAATTAGATTTAATGTGCGAAAACATGCAAAAAAATTTATGAATGAAAACGAATGTTTATTGTATTAAAAAGGTCCGTCACTTATATGTGTGGTTTGATTCAATGATTTGGATATCAGTTGTTAAAATTATTTTGAGAAAAATATTTCCATGCACCCATTTTTAAAGTTTCCCAAACAAGTACTTTTATATTTTCTGGCCTGGCTTCCGCTGGTGGCAGGGATAATTTACCTTTTCGGATCGATCACCCAAACAGGATTGCTTGATACAGCGATATTATTGGGCCCGATGTTTATCGTGGAAATGTTCATCTTTCTTTCAGTCTGGTATGTGGCCAAGGGCGTTCCTTTGGGTATTAACCGCGTGGCGGTCTTTTTAGGGACCCATTTGCTTACGATGATTGTTATGAATGCAATATGGCTCTACATGGCCATGTTGTATAGCGAAGTACTGAATGTCGTTTTTGAAACTGATATCTGGCGAAATATATTTAATGCCATGATGCCGTTATTGATGGTGGTGGGGTTTTTCCTCTATTTTCTTTCCGGACTGCTTTCCTATCTTTTGATTGCCCTTGACAAGGCACGAACGGCGGAGCGTATGGCGCTTGAGAACAAACTCCGGGCAAGCCAGGT
Source organism: uncultured Calditrichaceae bacterium (assembly GCA_964456445.1). GTDB lineage: Bacteria > Calditrichota > Calditrichia > Calditrichales > J004 > CAYWBI01. Next base: position 7,191 of record CAYWBI010000048.1, on the reverse strand, counting down.
GGAATTACAGATACTAAAAGCTTCCGTTCATCCGCACTTTTTACTTAATAGCATTTCCGCCGTCACCGAAATAATTGAAGACACTCCGGTCAAGGCCCGGAACATTTGCCGTCAATTGACCGATTTCCTGCAATACAGCCTTCTCTATGCTGAAAACGAATCGGTAAGTATCGGTGAAGAAATCAGGCATATCAACAATTATCTAGCCATCGAAAAAGTACGGCTTGGCCGGAACCTGCAAATAGAATTGGATTTAGATGAAAAATTAATGGATGAGAAAATTTTAAGTTTTTGTCTCCAGCCCCTTTTGGAAAATGCCATAAAACATGGAGTGGAAGCGCTGAACGATGGAGGCAGGCTTTCGGTAAAGCTGCAGAGAATTAAAAGCGGTATATATTTGGAAGTACTCAATCCCCTTCCGGCCAGGGCTAAAGAAATGGAAAATTTAAGCGGCATGGGGTTCAAAAACTTAAAATCCCGCATGACGGAATTATACGGTGATACCTATAAAATGCTTATCCATAAAGGGGAGAAAGCATTTTCCGTCAAACTTTATTTGCCCATGCTCCACTGAACCCCTGAGTTTTCATCGACGAAGAACAAAGAATTCTGATTGTTATTTACTTATAGCTTGCCTAATCCGCAATAAACATATTTTTTACTATTCAATTTGTTGTTTCTCCTTTACCAGATTTAATTTATATGTACGATTGTATTTAAAAAAAATTTGAAACAAACTTAAACACACACTATATTCAATTAATCAATAGAATATTTGCAGAGAGGTCTTCGATGAACGGACGAGAATATAAAGATGCTGTATTTGAACATTTTGCCCGCATGGCTTTAGCTTTTGCCGCCCCTAAACGATTGGAGATTATTGATATTTTGGCACAGGGCGAAAGGGATGTGGATTCCCTGGCACGAGAAGGAGGGATGACAATCGCCAACGCCTCGCGTCATTTACAGATATTGAAGTCCGTAAGGCTTGTAAAAAGCCGTCGTGAAGGTGTTCGGATCTTTTATCAGCTCAGCGATGACGATGTATTTGAATGTTGGAAAAACCTGCAAATAATTTCCGAAAAACGGGTTGCTGAAATCCGGGAGACCAGCCAACAATTCCATCAAGAGCGTAATTCAATGGAAACAATTTCAGCTGCTGAATTATGGAAGCGTATTAATGATGACAATGTTATTGTTTTAGATTTACGCCCTGAGATTGAGTACAAAAACTCTCACATACCAACTTCGCTATCGATCCCACTAACACAATTAAAAGACAGGTTATCAGATTTACCTAAAGACGTGGATATTGTGGCTTATTGCCGCGGACGGTACTGTGTTCTATCACCCGAGGCAGTTGCACTGCTAAAAAAGGAAGGTTACAATGCCATTCGAATGCAAGAAGGTTTGCCGGAATGGAAGCTTGCTGGCTTACCAATTGAATAATTCGATCCAATCAAAATTAAATATAATTTCAGAGGAAAATCAGTATGATAACAATAATTCTAAATGACCCACCTTATGGAACTGAGCGCTCATATAATGGACTGCGCCTGGCATTATCCTTAAAAAAGAACGGCGATGATGTGCAGGTGTTTTTAATGGCCGACGCCATCTTCTGCGCAGTTGCCGGACAAAAAGTACCCAATGGTTATTATAATATTGGTACAATGATAAGAGGGCTGCTTAATAGGAATTGCAAAGTCCATACCTGTGGCACATGCTGCGACGCGCGCGGTATATCCGAAGAAATGCTATTGGAAAATGTAAAGAAAAGTGATTTGGATACCCTTACAAAATGGACGAGCGGTAGTTCGCAAACCTTAGTATTTTAATATATGGCAGGAAACCATGCTTATAAAAAATGTCTTTGGGATTATCGGTCTTCTTTTTATCAACGTTATTATTTTAAGTGCCGGTAAAAGTTTTGGACAAACCACATCGATGAGCGGTGAAGATATTTACAGGTTAAACTGTTCCGGTTGTCATGGCCCAAACAGGGAAGGCAACCCACCTGCATACCAGGCTTTACAAGGCATTGACAAGAAAATGTCGCGTATGGATGTAACCCATCAAATAAAAAACGGTAAAAACATTATGTCTGCTTTTGCCCATCTTTCGCAAGATCAAATTAATGCCGTTTTGGCTTATTTATTTGATGGAAAAGAACAAAAGCTGGAACCCGTTTCAGAAGTACAGCAAGGGGAAATGTTAGTACGAAGCAACTGTATTTCCTGTCACCGCTTGTCAGGCGACGATCCGTATCCGCCGCAAGCGCGAATAATGGAGCCTGCCTTTCTTGGCGGCGCTGCGCAACGTTTCTCTTTTGACGAGATTGTAGATATTCTTGACCGAGGCAGATGTTACATGCCGTCCTTTGGCCACTTCACAAAGGATGAGAAAAAGGATATTTATACGTTTTTAGAAACACTAAAAGGTGATGAAAATATACCGGTATCCCAAAAAGGCAGTGGGATGATGAGAAGAGGACGCAGCAGCAAGTGTGGTTGTGGCTGGTAAAAAAAAGAACAACTTAAAAACAAAATATTATATTATGGAGTTGAGATATGAAAAACATCTTAGTGATTGGCGGTTCTTTTGGAGGTCTTACCGCAGCTCTTGAAATAAAGCGTTTAATGAAAAAGAAAATTAATGTAACGCTAATCAGCAAAGAGTCCGATTTTGTTTTTCTTCCATCACTTCCATGGCTAATTATGGGACGCCGAAAACCTGAAGATATCACCCTGAAGGTAGCTGATATCCTTAAGCCCCGTGGAATAAATTTTATCAATGACACAGTAACAGAAGTTAATCCGGATACCCTTAAAGTGAGTACAGGACAAAAGGATTTTTCCTATGATTATCTTGTGGTTTCTACAGGGCCTCATCTTTCTTATAATGAAATCCCCGGACTCGGACCGGACTCGGGGCATACGGATAGTACATTTAGTTTAAAAGAGTCCATAAAAAGTAAGGAAGCATGGCTGAAGCTGTTAGAGAATCCTGGCCCTATTGTATTGGGGGCCACACAAATGGCCAGCTGTTTCGGGCCATATTACGAACTCGCCTTTGGTATGGACTATGAGTTACGTAAACGAAAAATGCGCCATAAAGTCCCCATCCTTTTTCTTACTTCAGAACCCTATTTAGGCCACATGGGAATCGGCGGCTTGGGCAAATCACGGCGATTTCTTGAAGATGAATTTGCAGAACGTGACATTAAAGCTATTACAAATCAATCAATAAACGAAATTACCCCGGATGAAATACATCTCGCCGATGGAAGTAAACTGCCATTCAAGCTGGCCATGCTGGCGCCACCTTTTAAAGGTGTTAAAGGTGTGGCCGGACTGGGCAACCCCCGTGGTTTTATACCGGCGGATGATCATTACCGTCATCCAAAACATCCCAATATTTATACTATTGGTGTTGCCATGGCCCTAGCCCCTGTGGAGCCTACACCAGTACCAACGGGCGTTACAAAAACAGCCTATATGACCATAAAAATGGCCAAAGCTACAGCCGTAAATATAGCCGCAGATATTCTTGGCCAAGCTTTACCTGACAGCAAAGAGCTTAATGTTGCCTGTTTGATGGATATGGGGAAAACCGCAGCCTTTATGTTTGCTGAACCCGTCCAACCACCTCGGCAGAGATCATATCTCAAAAAGGCACTTTGGGTAAAATGGGCAAAAGTACAAAACGAAAAATATTTTCTTTGGAAACTAAGACATGGTTTCAGCAAGCTGCCATAGTCAAATACGCGCGTAATTCCTGAAAAATCGGCTCAACCGGGCTTGAAGTGGGTAAACCGTTCGATTTTAATTTTTTTCGTTTAGATGTACCACCGACATGATTGATGTCTGCCGGTCTTTCCTGTGTTTTAGCTGGCATCATTACAAAGACACCGACCAGGGTTTATTACAAAGTTGTTATTTTCTGTAGTTATGTTCCTATATCGTTATATTTCCTCACTGGAATACCTCCATGGCGCGTCCTGCTATTTACATAAAGACAGCGGCGATTGAACTTTTGAAGAATGATAAAATTTTTGGAAACGAAAGTCTTGTATTCGAATTTGCATTTCACAAAAAATATAGATGCCGGATATAACACAAATATACCCGGTATCTGTAAACGTTTACTTAAAGGCGAGGTTTAGCAGTTCGTTCACCTCTTTTACAAAATGAAATGAAAGGTCCCTTATGTTGCGCTTTGGTATTTCTTCCAGATCTTTTTTGTTTTTGTAAGGCATAATAATTTCTTTTATCCCGGCACGCTTTGCCGCCAGAATTTTTTCCTTTATTCCACCAACAGGCAGAACCTGTCCACGTAAGCTAATTTCACCGGTCATCGCCAGGTCATCTTTTATGGGGTGGTTGGAAATCAATGAATAAAGAGCGCTAAACATGGTTATCCCGGCGCTTGGCCCATCTTTTGGAATGGCGCCTGCCGGTACATGTATGTGAATATCGTATTTCTCGTGGAAGTCTTCATCGATTTTAAACTCCGTGGCATGGGCGCGCAAAAAACTCAGGGCCGCTTGTGCCGATTCCTTCATCACATCCCCTAATTTTCCGGTGAGCGAAAGCGCTCCTTTTCCCTTCATACGGGTGGCCTCAATAAACAAAACATCACCACCAACCGGAGTCCAGGCCAATCCTGTGGCCACACCCGGTTGGGCTACACGCTCGGCTATGTCATAATCGAAACGCTCTGCGCCAAGGTATTTTCCAACCATCCCAACACTGATACTGCGTTTTTTGGTTTTACCTTCAACAAACTCTTTGGCCACACCACGAATAATGGCGGCAATTTCACGTTCCAGGTTACGAACGCCGGCCTCCCGCGTATATTTGCTGATAACCGTATGAACGGCGCCCTTGCTAAATTTTAACTGGGTATCGGAAAGCCCATGGTTGTCCAATTGTTTTGGAATAAGATAGCGTTCCGCTATATGTGCCTTTTCATCTTCGGTGTAGCTATTGATCTCAATAATTTCCATCCGGTCGCGTAAAGCGGGAGGTATGGGATCAATCATGTTGGCCGTGGCGATAAACATCACCTTGGAAAGGTCAAAGGGCACTTCAAGATAATGATCCGTAAAAGAAAAATTTTGCTCCGGATCCAACACTTCGAGAAGGGCCGATGATGGGTCCCCCCGGTAGTCCATACCCAATTTATCGATTTCATCCAGCATAATAACCGGATTGTTTGAACCAACTTTTTTGATTTCCTGTAAAATCCTGCCGGGTAACGCCCCCACATAGGTACGCCGGTGTCCGCGTATTTCCGCCTCATCCCGCACACCACCCAATGACATACGTGAAAATTTGCGGTTAAGCGCACGGGCAATGGACCGGCCCAAACTGGTTTTTCCAACCCCGGGAGGGCCAACAAAACAAAGGATGGGGCCTTTCATATCCGATTTCAATTGGCGGACGGCCAAATATTCCAATATCCTTTTTTTAACTTTGTTCAAACCATAATGGTCCGTATTCAATATCTCCCCGGCTTTTTGTATGTTCAGACGGTCCTTTGTGCTTTTTGTCCATGGCATTTCCAGCAGCCAGTCAACATAAGTTCGGCTCACCATATATTCGCTGGCCATGGGCGACATTTTTTTCAAGCGGTTTAATTCTTTTTTTATGACGTCCCGAATGGATTTTGGCATTTTTGCTTTTTCGAGTTTTTCCTGCAACTCGTCCATATCAGTTCCGTCATCATCATATTCGCCCAATTCCTTACGGATGGCCTTTAGCTGCTCACGTAAGTAATATTGACGTTGTGTCTTGTTCAGTTCGCCCTGAACCTCGCTTTGAATTTTGCTGCCAAGCTCCAGGATTTGCAATTCCTTGTTCAGAAGATAATTTACCCGCTTTAGCCTTTGATGGATGTCGAGGGTCTCAAGCATCTGTTCCTTCTCGGCAACGGTAAAATTCACCTGGGAAGCGACAATGTCGGCGATGCGCGAAGCGTCTTCCGTGTTCAGCACCATCACCCGGTGCTCATTGGTCAAATATGGGGTATGATCAACAATTTGTTGGAAAATATTTTTGATGTTATTGGTCAGGGCATTTACCTCAAACACATCTTTTTCATCGATATCCAGATCAAATTCCTGATGCACACGGGCTTCAAAGTGCGGTGTAGATCGGGTAAACTTATCGACTTTAAAACGATAAAGACCTTGCACGATGAGCTGTTCGCTGCCATCGGGCATCTTGAATTTCTTTAAGACCATTGCAGCCGTGCCCCAGGTGAACAGGTCATCAAACCCGGGATCTTCTATCCGCCCATCCTGCTGGGAAATCAAACCGATGATTTTATTTTCGGCATCCAAGGCATTTAACAAATTCAACGATTTTTCACGCCCGACCGCAAGCGGGATTACCTGGTGCGGAAAAACGATGGTATTCCTCAGCGGCATGATGGGCAATATTTCAGATTCTATGTTGGGGATTAACTCATCCACAAAGTTCTCCTTTGATCAATAATTTGAAAGTATTGTTTATCAATTAATGTGCCAAAACACAAATCAGACCATATCCACCAGAAATCATGCTATAATGGCGGAAATAGGACATGCCGGACCCTGAATATGACAAATATGTATCCCGGATTATCGACGGTATATGAACCAGCTTAAAAAGGATTATGTATTATAAAAAGGAACCGCATACAATGGCAATTATTTTGGTAGGGTAAAAAACGGGTGTTCGCACTTGGTATATTTGTTTCTAAAAATAGAAAGGCAGGCAAAAAACGCCTGCCTTTCTGCATAAAATTTACTTCAAGAATATCATCTTCCTAGCCTGTGAAAATTCTCCGGTATCCAATTTATAAATATATACACCTGAGCTCAGAACATTGCCCGCATCGTTCCTGCCGTTCCAGACCATATTGTATTTACCGGAGGCCATATCCTTGTTTATAAGGGTCCGCACCTTTTGTCCTAACAGATTGTAAACTTCTAATTTAATTTTTGATTTATGTGCCAAACCAAAGCGGATATGAGTGACCGGGTTAAAAGGATTGGGATAGTTTTGTTTGATATAAAAACTTGTCGGAATATTTTTGTCCGCGCCATCAATCGCCACCGGCCCATAGACAACAAGCGAATCACCATCCACATTGGGCGTTGTGGCATTTATCCACATTGTAAAATCATCCAACAAATAAGGCCTG
>CAYWBI010000047.1:13543-22552 GCA_964456445.1 uncultured Calditrichaceae bacterium | reverse complement strand
CAAATGATAAAATTTTTATTCCCATTGCCGCGCTAAAGGGATTGCGGGCAAACCAATCCGCTGAGCATAATCCCATTGCTGGAAAATTGCACCGTCAACTGCCCGGACTAAAGGAACACAAATCATTAAATCCCTTGGAACCGCTTTTGGCCGGATTGGGGATGCAAACAATGCCCAAGGTAAATATTGAGAAAATCAGTTTAAGGCAATTCTTAAAATCAGTGGAAAAAAAGGCGGGGGCCTCAACTTCTTTAAAGGAGAGGCAATCCTTGCAGGCTTTTTTAAAAACGCCGGTCGAAGTGCAAAACGCAACATTGAAAATATTCAAAGCACTTGCCTTAATGTCCGCAAAAACCAGCGAGAAAACCATATCTCTTGACGGAGGACAACAAGCAAAACTTAAAAATACGGGTATGGATTTTACAATCCGGGCGCCGGAATCTGCCCGGCCTATTTTAGATAAGGCCATCAATACATTGCAACTTTTGATAAACTCCAAAACCAACTTTGTTTCAAAAACGGCTGTGATTGCGGACGGAAAACATGCGCCCGTAAATAGTAGCGATAAATATAGCATTCTAAAACAACAAACCGTCGGCGAAAAAGTTGCTTTAAAAACGGATGGGGAAAAACAAATAGCAAAAGGAATTTCCCCGGGAACGGTCACAAGCAAAACGCACGGTACGGCGCCATTGCAAGCCGGACAAGAAAAACCAATGTCAAAAGAAATTTCCCTGGGAACGGTCTCAAGCAAAACGCACGGTACGGCCCCACTGCAAGCCGGACAAGAACAACCGCCACAAAAAGAGAGTTTTGTAAAATTGGACGTTAATAAAACCCAAAATGCCAAAGTGGCACCGACGGCAAAACAAATAAAAAGTACCGGTCCCCAAACAAAAGGACGTCAGCCATCTGAAGAAACACACCCGGCCAGGATAAAAACCGGAAAAGATGTTTTATCGGTGAATCCGGCCCGGGAGAACAATACGCAAAATGGACAACCAAAAACTGAAAACAATACCGCCAGTATAGCCAAGGCCATGGTGAACGAAGAAAACAGCAACATGCAGCAAACCTTCCGTATCAAGGCCGTTTATGTATCCGCCGCCAATGATGGTCCAATACCTCAGGCATTGGCCGGCGATAACAGGCAAAACATAAAAAACGAAATGCATAAAACAAAAAACGGAAGTCAAAAGAAAAAAGACTTTGGGGATCATGCCAAATTTCAATCCGAAAAATCAACTCTGACGTCCGGCAAAAAACATGATATAACAGGGAAGGCAATTTTTACGGATAAAGTGCATCATCGCGGAGAAGATGAAAAAATACTGGTCCGGGGCACAACCCAAAAAATCGGGAACAGCGAAGGCGATGAGGCAAATCCGGCTAAAATTCAAAGTGATGAAAAACCATCTGATGTAAAAATTTCACGGCAAAATTTAAAACCTGTCGAAACGGTGAGCGCCGCAATAGCACCTAAAGCAAATGTCCATCAGGTAAACCTCAAATCGCTTGTTCCATCGGCGCGGAATATAAGCAATATTATTGAGCAATACTTAAAGTTAAAACCAGGAAAATTTAACCCAAACCGCATGCAAATCGAAAGCGGCGCCCTGGGCAAAATAGACATCCATTTTAAAGACGACGGATCAACCAAAAGCATGACCATTTTTGTGGAGAATGAGGCGGCAAAGGCTGAAATCCAGAAACTGCTGCCGGCGATCCAGAATGGTCTTGTTGACAAGGGTTTTCAGTTCCAACAAATACAGGTTGACCTGGGACAGACCGGCACAAAGCAATTTAAACGAGAGAGCGATAAACATAAACCCACTAAACAAACGGCACATATTGCCACGGAGGATCAGGATGATAATATACCCACCATAAGTAAACAAAAACAGTACGGTTACAACACTGTAGAATACGTAGCATAGAGAGGAGAAATTATGACTACAAATCCAATAAACGCAGTACCGGGTACCACTGCCGCCAGCTTTTCAAACGCTGTTCAGGGTGGTTTTGATAAACAGGAATTTTTAAACCTGCTTGTGGCCCAATTGCAAAACCAGGATCCGTTATCACCACTAAAGGGACAAGAATTTGCCTCGCAATTGGCACAATTCAGTTCCGTGGAGCAGCTTACAAGCATCGATAGTAACCTACAGCAAAGCATAAGTTCCAATGTGGTGCTTAGCCAAACCATTACCAACACGCTGGCTACGGCCCTGATAGGAAAACAGGTCACGGCACAGGGCAATCAAATCGATTTGTCCGCTAATACACCTGTTGATGTTCCCTTCCGTTTGGGGGAAAATGCCTCAACGGTTAAAGTTACCATTACCGATGCGGCAGGCAATATTGTACGTACGATCGACGAAGGCGGTAAGTCCTCCGGTATTCGGTCGGTTGCCTGGGACGGAAAGGATGAGCATGGTGACGCCTTGCCCGAAGGTATATATAACTTTAGCATCGAGGCGTCCAAAGCCGACGGCAGTACCGTAGTTTCGCAGGAGCTGATCCGTGGTATTGCTTCATCGCTGCAATATAACAACGGCAGTGCTGTTCTCAAGGTTGGGCAAATTCAAGTCAGTTTTGGGGACGTGCTGGAAATTAGCAGCGGGTTCGGAGGTGCCGGATGAAAGCAGGCGAATTAAGGATGCAGCAAGGGTTTAACCTTAATAAGTTAAACCAAATCCGTAGGCAAAATATCCCGAACGGTTCGGATACGAATAAAGGAATCGCCGTAAACGGGACTGATTTTGCCAACTTGTTACAAAAACAAATGGATCAAGCAGGGGCTATTCAATTTTCCGCCCATGCCATGCGACGCGTAGAAGAACGTGGTTTAAACGTTTCCATGGACAATATGCAGCGTTTAAACAGCGGCGTATTGCAGGCAGAGCAGAAAGGCTCCAAAAATTCATTGATCCTGGTTGACGAAAATGCATTTGTTGTAAACGTCTCCAACCGAACGGTGATTACCGCATTGGATAAATCACAATCGTCTGGGAATGTTTTTACAAATATTGACAGCGTCGCCATAATGTAAGATAATCATGGGCCGGCCCCTATAATCGGAATTATCCGTAGGGAAGCCCTTTTAACCGCCGACTGATTGACGCGGTAAATTTAAAGGAGAAGTATTATGTTAAAATCATTGCAAGCCGGTGTATCCGGTCTTAGAAATCATCAAATGAAAATTGATGTACTTGGCAATAATATTGCAAATGTGAACACGGTTGGTTTTAAAAGCGGACGTATAAATTTTTCTGAAGCGCTCAACCAAACCTTAAGCGATGCAAGCCCGGGCCTTGGCACGGGCTATATCAATCCGCTACAGGTAGGGCTTGGGATGAACACATCATCCATTGAGAACATCTTTGCCCAGGGCTCCCTGGAAAATACCGGGGTTAAGACGGACCTGGCTTTGCAGGGCGATGGGTTTTTTATTGTTAAAAATGGGGAAACCCCGCTTTATACCCGTGCGGGCAATTTCTTTTTTAATTCCGATGGGAAACTTGTAAACCAAAAAGGCCTGGCGGTCCAGGGATGGATGAACCCCGAGACGGTGAGCACCGGTGGCCTCGGGATCGGTAATGTGCAGGATATCGTAATCGATACCGACTATGTTTCGCCCGCGGTTGCCACGCAAAACGCGTACTTAAATGGTAATATAAACGCCGGTAACCGCACGGTTGCAGAAGTGTGGGAATCTCCCAAGAGCCTTATAAACCGTGCCATCACAAGCGGGAGCGCTGCCGCACCGGTATTTCCGATGACGATCACCGCGGGGGCCAACGATGAATTTACCCTCAAAATACAGGATAATGCCACATCCGTGATCTCGGCAGACCTCACCCTTGCAGCCGGGAACTATGCCGATCTGGATGCGCTTGTTTCTCAAATAAACACACAAGTTGCCGCTACATCCAATATCAGCAATCGGGTTGTGGCCGTAAATAATGGCGGAACCTTACAGTTCCAACAAGTACATGGCAATGAAGCAACAAGCATTACCGCAAAAGACGGCACGAATTCTGCCCTGGCAACCATTGGTTTTGCGGATGGGGATACGGCGAGTGCCAGTGCGGGCACATCCGCGTCTTTGCTAAATAATTTATTGGATGAGACGACTTTTGCCAATGGGCTTCAAAATGGCGATAAAATTGAAATTTCCGGTACCAATCCCGATGGATCGATCGTAACCTCTTCATTCACCTATGGCGCAGCAAATGACGGTACTACCCTTGGGGATTTAACTGCAAAAATCCAGAGTAGTTACAACGGGATAAGCGTAGCAGTTAGCGCGGGAAAATTGGTGGTTACGGACAATGTTGCCGGTGACAGCAAAACAACCCTGAACCTGTCCAACGGAAGTGCCAACACGGGTACGATGATTTTTCCCGGTTTTAGCAACACCACACCCGGTAATACCGGAACAGCCACGACCTCCGTTTTGGTCTATGATTCGCTGGGCGCCAGCCATAACCTGATAGTTGAGTTTACAAACACGGAAAATCCGAACGAATGGAGCTGGAAGGCCTCAACCACCGGTGATGCTTCTATTGCCAGCGGTGGAACCGGCAAAGCAACTTTTAGCGACAGTGGCGCCCTTACCTCTTTTTCCTATGACGGTGGGGTGAACCAGCTAACGCTTACGCCGGGAAATGGCGGGGCGGAATCACAAATACTGCTTCATGCGGAAAGCACCAGCGAGTTCAGCGGCATTTCACAGTTCAGTTCCGTATCAACGTTAAACGTACGCACGCAGGACGGTAAATCCACCGGGGCCCTGCTGGGGCTAACCATCGATAAGGGAGGGGCCGTTTCCGGATCTTTTAGCAACGGTGATATTGTGAACATGGCCAAGGTGGCCGTAGCACAGTTTTCCAATAATACGGGACTGAGCGATTTAGGTGACGGTTTGTATGCTACGAGCATTGCTTCCGGTGACGCTAAGGTGCTTGACCCCGTTAGCGACCCCACATCGTCCATTGTTTCGGGGGCGCTGGAAATGTCTAATGTGGATCTGGCGCAGGAGTTTACAGAATTAATTACGGCACAACGTGGTTTTCAGGCCAATGCCAAAATAATAACAACTGCGGATTCAATTTTAGACGAACTGATCCGACTAAAACGGTAGTAGTTAATGCCGGGGCATTAAAAGGCCCCGGCTTTTAATATTTTTGGAGTCAATGATGGAAATTGGTAGCGCCATTGGAATTGTCGGTGGGTTGATCCTGGTAATTGCAAGTATTTTGTTAGGCGGGGAATTAGGGGCATTCATCGATTTGGCCTCTTTTGTAGTGGTAGTGGGCGGAACCATTGCCGCAACCATGATCGCCACATCCCTATCGGATTTGATTGCCGTGACAAATGTGGTTAAAAATGCCTTCCTGGGACCAAAAATTGATTCCGTAAGACTGATTGAAGCAATTGTTGAATTGGCCAAAAAGGCGCGTCGTGAAGGTCTGTTGGCCGTGGATAAAGAAGTGAATAAAATAGAAAACGCTTTTCTTAAGAGCGGCATGGAAATGGTTGTGGACGGAACCGAGCCGGATCTTATCCGTCAGGTTATGGAAACGGAATTGTCCTACACGCAAACCCGCCATGTGGCCGGGCAGAACATGTTGAACACCCTGGGCACTTATGCGCCGGCCTTTGGCATGATAGGGACTTTGATTGGTCTTATTGCCATGTTGCAGCACCTTGATGATCCGGCTGCAATTGGCCCTGGCATGGCCGTAGCGCTTATTACCACATTTTATGGCGCCTTGTTTGCAAATCTTATATTTTTGCCGCTTGGAAGCAAGTTGGGCAAGCATAATAATGATGAGACCCTTGAGATGGAAATGGTTGTAGAAGGGGTTTTAGCTATTCAATATGGGGAACACCCCAATACAATTTCCCGCAAATTACTTAATTTTTTACCTCCTAAGGAACGGGAAAAATACAATGCAGACGGGAAATAGGCGGGCATAGGTCATGGCAAAAAAAGAAAAACCCGTAGTAGAAGAACCCAGCGCGCCGTTTTGGCTTGTTACCTTTAGTGATATGGTAACCCTGTTGATGGTCTTCTTTATCCTTATCCTATCCTTTTCGACCATTGAACTTAAAAAGTTTAAAGGCGCGATGAGTTCCATGAAAGGCGCCCTGGGGGTTTTGCCCAAAAACATAAGCACGTATAAAATGCCAAACCCCAACTATAAAGATTATGAACTCAAGGTCCGTGAAGATATTGTGGACAAGATGGAAGTTGTTGAACGCAAAGTGATAGACATGGGTTTGGAAAAGACGGTGCAATTGGAATACAATGGGGACGGGATTTTGGTCCGGCTTGGTGATAAACTCCTGTTTAACAGTGGGCAGGCGTTTATAAAAAAACAGGCCTATCCCGTTCTAAAGCTGATCATGGCCTCCTTTAAAGGGATGTACAGCGAAGTTTATGTTGAAGGCCATACCGATAATATACCCATCCACAATTCAAAATATCCGTCAAACTGGGAGCTCTCTGCAGGACGTGCCCTGCATGTCGTGGAATATATGAACCAGGTCGGGCATATCCCCGCCTCAAAACTTGCCGCGGTTGGCCATGGCGAACACCGCCCTCTTGTGCCCAATAATTCAGCCGATAACCGGTCTAAAAACCGCAGGGTCGAAATTTTGTTTAAAATACACTAAGCCTTCGGAAAACGGAAAAACTTTCCGTATGCTAGAAAGAAATTCCTTCCATTTTTTAACGTCCCTTACAAATCTTGTGCTTCTGTTTTCCCTTACATATATTTAAATCTTTATAAAACAATATATTGCATCTCTAAAACGCCTCCGTTGCCGTATTTATTTTCTTTGACCATCGTCTTGGCACGTTACTTGTTAAACAAAGGGCATATAATAGACATATCTACATTGAGGATGTTATGGCTGAAGAAAATGAAGAAGAACAGAAAAAGTTCGAGGAGCCAAAGAAATCGAAAACGGGATTATATATTGGTGTTATTGTCGTACAACTTTTGATCGCGGGATTTCTGATATGGAAATTTGTTTTCCCGGAATATACCGATTTGAAAAATGCCAATGACCAGGCGCTTAGTAAATATGAGCAGCCAACGCTTCCCGCCGAGGAAGAAGAAAACGGTGAGCCCAAAGAGCTTGGTGCCATGTATAAAATTGAAAACCTTACGGTGAACCCAAGCGGTTCCAGGGGGATGCGTTTTGCCGTTGTGGGTTTTTCTTTGGAAGTGCACAATGGCGAAGAAGATGTGGCAGTTCTTGAGAAGTTCAAAACGGTTATAACGGATCGCTATCTGGCATATTTCAGAAAAAAATCCATAAAAGACCTGGCAAAGGAATCCATGACCGATTCGCTCAAAAAAGACATCAAAATAATCACCAATGAAACCATTGGACGCGAAGTTGTTGACAATGTTTATTTTACTCAATATGTACTGCAATAAATAGGGATATAAAATATGGCCAAAATACTTTCCCAGGACGAAATCGATGCCCTTCTTTCCAATGTATCCGGCGATGAAGAAGAAATGGATCAAATTGCCCATCAGCAAAAAGTTTCGCTGTATGACTTTAAACACCCCAATTTGGTTTCAAAAGAACAAATGCGCCTTTTGGAAAATATCCATGAGGCGGTTTGTCGTAATTTCAGTGTCTTTCTCTCGGCACAATTGCGGATGATTGTTGAAATGAATTTACTGGCCATTGATCAAATCATGTATTCGGAATTTGTGATGTCCATTGCGCCGCCAAGTTGTATTTATGTAAACCATGTACCGGAGGCGGACGCCAATTTTGTATTGGAAATAAACCCGCAATTGGCCATTTTTATTGTAGAACGTTTATTTGGCGGACGCGGGGGGTTTCTTTCAACGGTGCGCCCGATTTCTGTTATCGAGCAAAAAATCATGCGTCGTATCGTAGAGCGGATATCCTTTGAAATTAACCGTAACTGGCATATGCTGGCCGATTTTAACAGTGAAATAAGCCGCTTCGAATCCAACCCGGAGTTTGTACAAATTGTCCCCTCATCGGAGCCGGTGGTTGTTGCATCCATGGAAGTAAAAATCCATGGTAATTCTACATTGATGAATATTTGTTACCCCTATATGCTTATTTCCAATATTGTGTCCCGGCCCGAAGTCCAGGAAAAAATCCTCTTTGGTGCACGGGAGCCTTCTCAGGATGAAATAGATTTGGTCCGTTTCAATGTTGTAAATACGCCAATCGATTTTAAAGCGGTATTGGGCCAGGGAAAAGTATCCATTGATGAATTTGTAAATTTACGGCAAGGGGACGTCATCCGCCTGGAATCCCGGATGGACAGTTCGCTTCCCGTTTTTGTTAACAATAAACACATGTTTAATTCCATTATCGGCACGCATAAAGAACATTATGCCGTGCGTATATTAGACAGGGTTCCGGAGGAAATTCATAATGGCCAATAATTATTTTCAAAACCGTGTACATGATAATATCGAAGAAGTATTGCCGGTCGTAAGTTCCGCTTTAAACCAGATATTAAACCGGGAATTTAAAGTAACGGCCACGTACGAAGAGCAGAAAGAAGTAAAAGCCCTGCTCGAAGCCGAAACCTACCCAATGGTGGCAGTTACCTTTAACTCCGGTCAAAATATGCGGGTGCTGAGCAATGTGTTGTTAATGCCCCGGGATTTTGTACTCAATTTTTATGCATGGATGTTAATGGATGAACCAGCCAAAACCGTTACCGACGAACATTTTGACGGTATGAAAGAAGGAATGGAGCAGGTTTTTGGCCAGCTTAAAATGGCGGTTACCGATGACAATGGTACATTTGCTTTCGAAAACCTAACAGTGGCCCAGGTTAATGAAGTAAATGAACTGCAAACCTATGTTTTAGGCCGGGAAGGCGCCCGTTGCACCTACTCGCTTGCTACCGATAGCGGAACATTTATCTTAAACCATTACATCTGGCCGGAAAATGCAGATCAATTTATAGGAGAAGGAGAAGGAGAA
>CAYWBI010000047.1:0-13443 GCA_964456445.1 uncultured Calditrichaceae bacterium | reverse complement strand
AGGAGAAGGAGAAGGAGAACACGCAATGCCACAAACCAGGGAGCCGGGCGTGCCGGCGTCCAATCCGGTTAATATTCATAATGCCCAATTTGGGGACCTTTCTTATTCATCGTCCGGGGCAGGGGATGGCAACCATAATGTGGATATGTTGCTCGATGTGGAACTGGAAATACGCGTAGAAATCGACCGTAAACGCATCCTGGTTTCGGATTTGCTCAAGCTTGGCAAAGGCTCCATTGTGGAAATGGAGAAATCCGCCGGTGAGGCATTGGATGTTTTTGTAAACGGACGAAAATTTGCGGAAGGCGAGGTCGTAGTGGTAGATGACCGTTTCGGTATCCGTATCACACAACTGTTAAGCCCAAAAGACCGTGTCAAAAGCTTGGGACATGCCTTCTAATGAAACGGATTTTCTTATGGGGCGTCCTCTGCCTGGCCCTTATGGCCACAAATACAACTTTGTCGGCATCACCGCTCAATGATTCCCTGCTTACAGGGAAATCTTCCGCCCTCTTTAGCCAACCGGACAGTTTGCGAACCCCATTGCCGGTATCGGCGGAAATCGGCAATCCGGTTTTACGCGTATTATGGATTTCTTTTGTTCTGTTGATTTTTTTATTGGGCGGTATGCTGGCCTATAAAAAATATGTGTTAAAAGGTTCGGTTGCCCGTTCAACACATATCGCCGTTTTGGCCAGGCAATCCATCGCTCCCAAGCAAAGTGTGCTCATTGTCCGCATCGAAGACAAAAAATATGCGCTTGGGGCAACCGACCACTCCCTAAATATGCTGGCCGAATTAGGGTCTGTTGGCGATGATGAAGAGAGGAAAACAGAAAATACAAACATTGTGGGTTTTGGCGATGTACTTAAAAAACTTATAAAACGTGGTTAAGCCACGGATAAATCCCATTGGTGGAAAAATGAAAATCAGACGTAATACATTTTTATTGGCTTTGCTTTTGTTGCCCATCCTGACAGTGATCGCACATGCCCAAAATGTAATCCCAAATGTCAGTGTCAGTGTCGGGCAATCTAAAAACCCGGGCGATTTGGTGCCAACCCTGCAAATCTTGTTGCTTATGACGGTGCTTAGTTTGGCGCCATCCATTTTGGTAATGATGACTTCCTTTACACGCATCATGATTGTCTTTCATTTTTTACGTCAGAGTTTAGCGACTCAAAATGTCCCATCCAACCAAATATTGGTCGGGTTGGCAATATTTATGACCTTTTTTATAATGCGCCCTGTTATTGACCAGATAAACGATACGGCATTGCAACCGTATTTAAAAAAGGAAATAAGCCAGTCCAAAGCGCTGGAGAACGCGGCCAAACCCATCCGGGCTTTTATGCTAAAGCAGACCAAGGAAGACGATATCCTTTTGTTTGTTGATATGCGCAAAGACCGGCCGCGCCCTAAAACAGTTGACGATATCCCATTAACGACGCTGATCCCTGCTTTTATTGTAAGCGAGCTAAAGCTGGCCTTTGAAATAGGGTTTTTGCTCTACCTGCCCATGTTGCTTATCGACCTGGTAGTTGGCAGCGTGTTGTTGAGCATGGGGATGATGATGTTGCCGCCGGTAATGATATCGCTTCCTTTTAAACTTTTGCTGTTTGTGCTGGTGGATGGCTGGCGACTCGTAGTAGAATCACTTGTGAAAGGATTTTAAATGACTACCGACCTGGTATTATATATCGCCCGCGAGATGTTGGTGACCACATTTTACATTCTTATGCCCATTTTACTGACAGGTTTGGTGATAGGTTTGTTGGTGGGGGTATTTCAGGCAGCAACGCAAATAAATGAAATGACCTTGTCCTTTGTACCAAAAATCATCTCGGTATTCCTGGTCATCTTTTTACTTATGCCCTGGTTCCTTGGTATCATGATGGGTTTTATGCATGAGATATTTAATCAAATAGTAATTATTACCCAATAACAGTATGTGAAAATATGTATGGATTAACAGATCAAATCGCTACCTGGCTGCCCTTTACAATGCTGGTGTTTGTCCGCATTGCGGCCATGATGACCATGATGCCAATATTCGGCTTTGCCGTCGTATCGATGCGCATCCGTCTTGCTTTGGCGATAATGCTGACCATAATAATTGCACCCGGTGTGGGAGCGGGGTTTGATGTGGTTTATACATCGCGTATTGCCCTGGCCGCGGATATAATGCGTGAGATGTTGATTGGTTTAATTATTGGTTATGGTGCGCGCGTGCTGTTCGAGGCATTTACCATGGCGGGTACTTTTGTAGGGTTTCAAATTGGGCTGGCCATGATGAACGTGGTTGACCCAAGCACCCAAACAAACCAGTCATTGATCGGTAATTTTTGGATGCTCATCATAACCGTCTTTTTTATCGTTACAAAAAGCGATCATTTTTTAATTGAAACGTTTTTTTCCAATTTCAAACTGATCCCTTTGGCCCACGCCAACATCCGTCCCATTGTAGGGCAGGAATTGCTTGGGACAGGTTCCACATTATTCGATTTGGCGCTGCGTTTTGTGGCGCCGATGATGATCCTGATCCTGATGACTGATGTGGCCATTGCGTTTATGGCCAGGGTCATGCCCCAGCTAAATGTCTTTTTTGTGAGTTTACCGCTTAAGTTGGTTATAGGGCTGTATATGTTGTTGGTTTCCCTGAAAATTTTTCAAACCATGTTTGGCTATTTTGAACAAAACGTGGAGCAAATAGTGCTCAATTTAATGCGTGGAATGCAAGGGGTGTAAGTTATGGCTGAAAACGAAGACGGCCAGGAAAAGTCGGAACAGCCGAGTGGGAAACGGCTTGAAGACGCGCGGGAAGAAGGTAATGTTGCCAAGAGTACGGAGTTAAATTCCGTAGCGGTAATTGTGGCGGTATTGATCGTATTTAAAATGTTCTCCGGTTTCTTTGGACGGACATTAGGCGGCTATCTGCGTTTTATGTATTCGCAATCATCTGTTTTTCATTTAACATCTAAGTCACTAACTGTGATACTGGCCAAAAGTATGCAAACTTTTGCCCTGGTAGTGGGGCCGATTATCCTTGGGGCCTTGTTTTTGGCAATTGTGAGCAATGTTGCCCAGGTTGGCTTTATGGTATCACCAAAAGCCTTAAAGCCAAAATTTGACAAATTAAATGTGTATAAGGGGCTTAAACAACTCGTTTCTTCAAAAGCAATGGTGGAATTGGTAAAAGGTGTATTGAAAATTTTTCTTATCGGTTATATCGGTTATCTGGTTGTAACAAAACATTATGCAATATATCTGGTTTTACCACACCATAGTGTTGTAGAAATAGCGGGCTTTCTTGGCGATCTGTTATACGAAATAACCTATAAAGTGGCCATAGCGCTTTTTGTCCTGGCAATCGGCGATTTTGCCTATCAACGCTATGAGAACATAAAGGGTTTAAAGATGACCAAACAGGAAGTAAAAGAAGAATCCAAACAGGCCGAAGGCGACCCTCTAGTAAAGGGGAAAATCCGTCAGGCCCAACAAAACATGGCCCGGAACCGAATGATGGGCGATGTACCGGAGGCCACGGTCGTGGTTACCAATCCGACCCATTACGCAGTGGCACTGAAATATGATCTGTCTAAAAAAGAAGACGCGCCGCGCGTTGTGGCAAAAGGAAAGAACCTGATCGCCCAAAAAATTAAAAAAATCGCAGCAGAAAATGAGGTGCCTATAATCGAAAACCGCCCTTTGGCGCGCTCCCTTTTTGCATCATGTGACGTTGGCAGCGAAATCCCGGGCGAACTTTTTCAGGCTGTGGCAGAAGTTCTCAGCCAGGTTTACCAGGTGGACCGGACAAATTATAGAAAAATAAGCGGGGCCCTAAATGGCTGATACGGCTGCACTGAAGATACCCGTTCCTGACATCCGGGGCACAAGAAGCAATTTATATCTGACCATGGGGATTGTAATGATCCTTGCTGTGATGATATTGCCCATGCCGTCCTTTATGATGGATATTTTCCTGGCGATGAACATTACTTCCGCGCTGGTTATCCTCTTTGTAACCCTTTTTGTGTTAAAGCCGATAGAGTTTTCGGTATTCCCCGGTCTGCTGCTTATTGTAACCTTGTTCCGGCTTTCCTTAAACGTTGCCTCCACACGGCTTATACTGGGGCAGGGTTACGCCGGTGAAATTATTGAATCTTTTGGCGAGTTTGTAGTAGGTGGAAATTATGCGGTGGGTACCATCATCTTCCTTATTCTGGTCATCATAAACTTTGTGGTGATAACAAAAGGGGCCACACGGATTGCAGAAGTTTCCGCACGCTTTACCCTGGACGCCATGCCCGGCAAGCAAATGTCTATTGATGCAGACCTGAACGCAGGGCTTATTGATGACATACAGGCCAAAGGGCGCAGGGAGTTGATAGCCCGTGAAGCCGATTTTTACGGAGCAATGGATGGCGCCAGTAAATTTGTACGTGGTGACGCCATTGCCGGCTTGATCATTACCGCTGTTAATATTGTGGGTGGCTTATTAATCGGTATGATGCAAATGGGGCTTACAGCCGGAGCTGCCGCTTCCAAATTTACCCTGCTTACTGTTGGCGACGGTTTGGTTGCCCAAATCCCTGCACTTATTATTTCAACTGCGGCAGGTATCGTTATTACACGTGCCTCGTCCCTGTCAACCATGGGAGCGGATATTGCCAAGCAGGTAATAGGCCAGTCCAATGCTGTTTTTGCCTCATCGGTTGTGATTGGTATTATGGGGCTTCTGCCGGGTTTGCCATTTTTGCCCTTTGCCTTTATGGCCATTGTGATGGCCCTTATCGGCAACAGCGTCAGGAAAAACAAGAAAGAAGAAGTCAGGGTCCAGGAGGCCGAAGCCGAAGCCGAGGCTGTGGAACCCGAAGTAGAAGAACGCATCGAGAGTTTTTTGCACCCGGACGCATTCGAAATTGAAATCGGTTACGGCCTTATCCCCCTGGTGGACGCCAATCAGGGCGGGAACCTGCTGGGGCGCATCACAACTATCCGTAAAAGCCTGGCCATCGAAATGGGGGTGCTCGTACCGCCCATCCGTATCCGTGACAACATCCAGTTAAAAGCGAGCGAATATACCTTTAAAATTTATGGGATTGATGTTGCACAGGGCGAAGTGATGATGGATTATTTTATGGTTGTAAACCCCGAGGAACGTTTGGGGTTGACCGGGGTGGAAATGACCGAGCCCACATTTGGTTTGCCCGCCATTTGGGTTTCGGAACAGGAACGGGAGAAGGCCGAAATGATGGGGCATACCGTTGTCGAAGCGCCCGCCGTAATTGCAACCCATTTGATGGAAGTGTTACGCAATAACTGTTTCCGGTTGTTGGATCGCCAGCAAACCCAAAAAATGTTAACCGATCTCAAAGAGACCCACTCGGCTTTAGTTGAAGGACTTGTTCCGGAGATAATTCCGCTGGGGGTAGTCCAAAAAGTGTTGAAGAACCTGTTGCACGAAAAAGTACCCGTACGCAACCTGGTTGTGATACTGGAGACCATTGCCGATCATGCAGCCTTTTCCAAGGATTCTGAAGTACTTACGGAATTTTCGCGGCAGGCATTGGCCGAAACCATCACCGATATCCTAAAAGCCCCGGATAATTCCATTACCGTGGCCATGTTTGAACCTTCTTTGGAAGACCATGTTATGCAATCGATAAAAAATAATGGACTGGCTCAGAATTTAGGACTTTCTCCCGATCAGGTAAATAGTATTTTCCAAACTATAGCGGACAAGATAGAAAGTATGACCGGGCTCGGTATCCGGCCCGCCGTGCTTGTTTCGCCACAAATACGCCGGGCTGTAAGAAAATTTCTGGAAACTGTTTTTTCTAATGTAATGGTGATCTCTTACATGGAACTAACCCCGGATACCGAAGTCAAATCTGTTGGAACAATAGGAATACCACATGCAGGTTAAAACATATACCGATAAAACATTGCCCAAGGCACTCTTTAAAGCAAAGCAGGAACTTGGTGATGAGATTATTATTCTGGAATCAAAAGAAATCAGCAACCATTCACAATATTCTGGTGAGCGTATGATGCAAGTAACCGTAGGTCTTGAAAAAAAGAAAAAAATCACCAAATGGGCGCCTCCCAGAATTGGGGCGGATGAAAAAAACGTTCAGCGGAAAACGACATCTTATGCGGAAATCGCTGCGCGTTATAAAAAGCAACAACAACCAAAAGCGGAACCCAAAAAAGCATCTAAACCTGCCGCGCCCAAAAAAGCCGAAAAAAAGACAAACGAATTTTCCAATATGATCAGTTCTATTCTCGATAAACAACCCGAGAAGCTGGACAGGGAAAAAATGATCCTGGATGAAATATCCAAATTGCGGTCGGAAATTGGGGCGTTGAATAAAAACACTCAACCGGAAAAAAAGCCGGTTTCGCCAACAAGCCCCACAACGGGATTGCCCGGATTTCCGCAACCGTATCAAAAAATCCAGGAGGCGTTAAAGGATAAAGGCGTGCAGGATGACATGGCCTATGCTTTTATAAACCAGGCGTATTTGTTAAACGAAGGCAAGCTAAAGGTCTCTGCCGAAAACATAATAGGACATATCGAAGATGAAATGGGCCAGATGTTGAAACCCTTTGATTTTAGAAAACAACTCCGGCGGAAAAAGCAACGGGTCATTCTTCTGGTTGGGCCAACCGGAGTGGGGAAAACCACCGCCGCCATGAAGCTGGCCGCGCAAACATCATTCTATGGCAGTAAAAAAACGGCCATCATTTCCACCGATCCCTATGGCCCCTCGGAGGCATTAAAAGCATTTGCCCGGATGAGTGAAACCGATGTTTACGAAGAAAAAGATATTGATCAAACTCCATACATTCTTGAAAAATATAAGAACAAAGACGTCCTTATTGTCGATACTCCTGGTAAGAGTCCATTTGCGCCCAATCAATTGGAGAAATTGGATGCGTATGTTAAGCTGTTAAAGCCCACGGAAATATTTTTAGTGCTTAGCGTGGGGGCGGACTTAAAAGATTTGGTCCTGTTATGTGCAAATTATCTATTGTTGCAACCGCATGGAATAGTTTTTACCAAATTGGATGAGACGACACAACCGGGAAAGGTGTTTTCTATTTTGGACCTGATCAGTTTGCCGGTAGCTTGTTTTATAAACGGAAAAAGGGTTTTTAGGGATCTGGTCCCCGGCAGGGCAGAATACATATCTGATTTGATTTTTAATAGTATAAGCGAGGATGAATAAATGTTGACAGGTTTGGAAAACCGTGCAGCCACAAAAGAAGCCGGTAATAAAAACAAACCCAAAGTTGCCGAAATTATTGCCATCACCAGCGGCAAGGGCGGGGTGGGCAAATCATCTATCAGCACCAATATGGCCTTGTTGTTCCAGCAAATGCGCAAAAAAGTATTGTTGATTGACGCCGATATCCATCTTGGCAATGTTGATTTGATGTTGGGGCTTCGTACCGAGCATACCCTGGCGGATGTGTTGACAGATGGCGTAGAACTGGAAGATATAATTGTACAGGGGCCCGGTCATCTCGATGTCCTCCCTGCATCTTCCGCCTCATCAAAGTTATTGGAGATGGAAGACGTCTTTCTTAAAAAAATGGCGCAGGAATTTAACAAAGTCGAAAACCATTATGATTATATCCTTGTAGATACGGGCGCCGGCGTGGCAACAAGTGTTTTGTCTTTTCTGCTTGGGGCGGATAAAATTGTTCTCGTTGTAACATCCGATCCGGCCTCCATCGCCGATGCGTACGCCGTCATAAAAATAATTAAAAGTATCGACGTTGAAGTCCCCATGCTTATCGCGCCGAACATGATGCCAAGCCACGAGGCCGGCGAAGAGTTGTATAAAAAAGTGAATTTAATGGTGCGTCGTTTTCTTAAAACGGAGGTTGAATATGCGGGCACCATGCTAAAACATGACCTGTTGGCACGTTCGGTAAAAACTCAAAAACCGGTGGTCATCAATAACCCGAATGCCGCCGCATCGAACAATTTGCGTATGTTCAGCCGCAGGGTCATGCAAATGCCTGCAAGGAAAACACGTGATTCTAAAAATGTATTCGATCGTTTTATTGTTAACAAAAAGATGCAGTTCAAATGGGATTAATGCATAGCTTTATATATAAATTTTCGGCTTTTGTCGCAACGGTTGCCCTGGTTGGGGCTTTGCTAAACGGGGTTAGCATGCCTACCGGCGTCCTGCGGGCGGGTTTGGTCTTCCTTGGCACATTGTTGCTGTTTGTGGTTGGTTTAAACCTGGTGCGCTGGGCCATAGTTACCACCACCATTATCGAACAAAATGAAGCCGACAATGCAGCCAATAACGATGACAAGGAAGCGCCGGTGAAAAAAAGCGTCCAATCAACGGAGACGCCACCGGAGATAGGTAACTAAAATGTTAGAACTTAGGGAACAAAATATCCGTCAGGGCGAAGAGCTGGTGCACGAATATCTGCGGACGGGCAACCTCTCCTTAAAAGATAATATTGTACGCTCTTACACGCCATTGGTCAAGTTTATTGTCGGTCGGTTCAATCTTTCTTACTCAACTACCCTGAGCAAGGACGATCTTTATCAGTTCGGGACGCTGGGACTGTTAAAGGCCCTGGATAAGTTTGATGAAAAGCTGAATGTCCCCTTTAAGGCCTACGCGTACCGGCGTATTCACGGCGAAGTTATAGACGCCATGCGCAGGGAAGGATTGATTGGCCGTGACATGTACGACAAAGTGAAAAAACTTGAACAGTGCATCCGTGGGATGACCTCACGTAATGGCAGGGAGCCGGCCATGGCAGAGGTATGCGATCAGATGGGGATCACAGAAAACGAATATTATTCTGTGCTTAATGTGTCGCATATTACCTATATGACATCCCTAAATAAAACAATAACCGATGACGAAGGGGCCAGCGTGTATAAGGTAGATACTTTAATGGACGATACTCAATCTACACCTGAAGATGTCCTTATTGAAAAAAACCTAAAAGAAAAAGTTAAAAAATTAGTTGCAAAATTACCGGAGCGGAAACGTCTCATCCTCGCGCTGTATTTCTATGAAGAATTGATCCTGGCCGATATCGCAAAAATCCTGAACCTGAGTGAAGCCCGGATTTCGCAAATACTAAATAAAACCCTGGTCGAACTTAGGGCGCGAATCCAATGATAGAAAAAGTAAAAGATATGTCCGCGATGGACAATTATCATGCCTTTGATTCGGAAAGACGGCATAATGAACAATCCCTGCAATATTCCGGCGAAAACATTTATTATGTAACAACGGATACGGCGCACCTGAAAAGGAAATTATCCAAGGGAAATATTTTAAAAGGGCGCATTGTCTTATGCTTAAAAGATAATAAATATCTGTTGAGGTTTTTGGGGAATAATTTCCTTATGTATTCCCCTTTGAATTTTGAGCGCAAGGACGAAGTATTTCTGCGGGTCGAAAATACAGACCCTAAGCTTCAATTTAAAATACTTCCCAAAGATGGGCCGGAAACAAAAACAAATGGCAAACTGGATATAACCATTTAACAGGAAACCCGGATATACCTTATGGACCATTCACAAGATTATAGCGCCACAATTACTATTTTAGACCACCTGACCGATGCCATTTTTATCCTGACACAGCAGGGCAAAATTGAATATGCCAATAGCAGCGCCCTGGAAATTATCGGGCAGAGCTTGTTGGAACTGAGCGGAAAAGATTTGGGGCAGGTTATACAGCTGGATAATAATACAAATTTTTTAGAAGACGTCAATAGTGGGGTTTTTAACGAATATGAAACCGAGCTAAACGGAAAAGAATACGCTGTACCGGTGTTTATTAATTTTGGTGTGGTTAAAAATACGCTCGGTCAGGTTAAATATATAATTGCCAGCGCCCGTGATGTGGGATGGCGCAAGGAAATGGAACGGATCGTCAGCCAGCGCCAAATGATGGCCATGTCGAAAACCCGTTATAAAGAAATGGGTGAATTGGCGATAAACCTGGTTCATAATGTGGGCCAGCCTTTAACTTCCTTACAGCTAAAGCTGGAACTTGCCCGTAAAGAGATGGAAAAGGAACGCACGAACCGTAAAAAAATGCTGGCGCATATAGATAAGATGAGCGAACTGCTGGAGTCTATTCGCGGAACGATTGAAAATGCCCGTCGTTTTGCCAATCAAACCGAAAACGATACATTCAATGTAATCAACATTGTTGAGATTATCCGCCAGGCCCAAAACCAGCTTGACTACGAGTTCACCGAAAACAATGTAAAAACACATGTAAATAGTGAGCATGACCAATTGATGGTCATGGCCAACCCCATAACCCTGCAACAGGTCTTTGTTACGTTGTTCCGTATCCATCTGCGGCATATTATCAGCAGTGGTGCGCTTGAGGAAAACCGTGTCATTGTTTTAAATATTACCGAGATGGATGGTAAATGGCTGGAAATTCATATTGTTTCCGGGGCCGATACCGTGCCCCATGAAGAAGATGTTGCATTTAAACTGGACTTACAGGTGGTCGAGATGATTTCAGAATCTGCGGGTGGCGATTTCAAGTGGTTCAGCTCGCCCGGTTCGGGGATAATCTTCCAAATCCGCCTGCCGTTAGACAGTGAAAAGGAACGGGACCAGCTTAAAAACCTGATCGAGATGTTTCACCATTATTAATCTTTAAAGCACATCATCTCCGGATTTTAGCACGTAGCCCGGGCTCTTCTGTCTGTTTTTAGTTTTTGCTTTCCTCAGTAAAACAGATTGAGGTCATCCATGATCGATTATTGCTGTACCAATGTTACGCGCACGTGTTCCCTTTTTAGCTTTCTGAATGCCATAAAACATTTCTCCGTGATACACCGCCCCGTTCGCCATTAATATTTATTCTCCATTTAACGGAATTTATTGATATATTCTCCTGTGAAATGATATCCTTTTGTGAACTTTGCAAAACACCGTTCGACTTATATTATTATATTCAAAATACATGAGTTCACTCTAAAAAGCCCTAAAGGGCTTATTGATGAGAGGGATAACTTCTTTTCCCCGCCATAAATGGCAGGGTTAGTCAGATGTTTTTAATAAAGTTACATACTTTGACTAACCCCATCCTTTAGGATGGGGAAAACACGACCACCTCTAATTTGGGGCTTTAGCCCCCTTTTTAGACCAAACTCATACATGGTAAAATTAAAAACTTGATAAACCTAACCGGATGCCATCCATGAAATCTCAAAAAGAAAAGCGTGTTATACCCTCGCGTTTTAAAAACGCCCGAAAAAAAGTCCTGGACCGCAGGGCTTTTTTGTCCCGGATGGGGCTGCTTGGGGCGGGCATGGTTGTACTGCCGCTTGCCTGTAAAATAAGCAAACCACAAGATAGCAAAATAACCGCCGGCAGGGATGCATCGGTACTAAGCAAAAAACAATGGAACATCCTGAAAAAAGTTACCGATCACTTGTTCCCTTCCGAAGCCGATGCGCCCGGGGCAAGGGAAATCAGGGCGGCGGCTTATATCCAGAAAGTTTTTACCCAAAAGGGCCTCGACCGGGAGTCACAGGCCTTCCTGAAAAACGGTCTTGATTGGATCGATGAAGAGGCGCAGGAACGCTGGGGCAGGGGATTTCTTGAACTGAATGAAGATGAAAGTGAAAAACTGCTGCGTTATTCCACCAGTTTGGATTGGGGAGAATCCTGGTTGTCCACCATGCTGATATATATTTTTGAGGCGTTGTTGGCCAATCCCATCTATGGCTGCAATCCCGATGGTGTGGGCTGGAAATGGCTGGATTACACGGAAGGTCAGCCGCATCCCAGCGGAACCTATGAAAAACTCTTTATGAGCTAGGACCGTTTTCTGAGAAAATATTACAAAAATATAAAAATAAAATTTAAAGAAGATCACAATGACAGATTTTGATGTATGTATTGTCGGCAGCGGGGCCGGGGCCGGACCTGTGGCTTACACACTTTCCAAGGCCGGTTACAAGGTGCTCATCCTGGAAAAAGGGCCCTGGATAAAAACCGAACAGTTTTCCAAGGACGAACTCGCCTGTTGCCGGCGCAGCGTGTTTACGCCCATGTTGGAAGATGAACCGCAGGTTATCGAAGACGAAGACGGCGAAGGCGGTTGGAGCGCTGAATCGACCTTTGATTCCGGGTCGGATTTTTGGAACGGTTCTTTGGTGGGTGGTTCTTCTAATTTTATGAGCGGTTATTTTCATCGTTTAAAACCAAAGGATTTCCGTCTGCGCTCGGAATTTGGCCCCATTGAAGGTTCCAATGTGGCAGACTGGCCGATCGGTTATGAACAGATGGAGCCCTATTATGATAAGGTTGAGAAGGTGGTAGGGGTCTCTGGAAAAGCGGTACCGCACGCACATTTGGAACCGCGCTCCACAGCGGACTTTCCCTATCCGCCGCTGGCGGTTAACAAAGTCACGGAACTGATTGACAAATCTTGTACCGAGCTGGGTTTTACATCGCTGCCCACAGCGCGGGCCATCATATCCCGTCCAAAGGATAAACGGAATTCCTGCTATTATTCCAATTTTTGCGGCAGCTACGGTTGTTCCAGTAATGCCAAGGGCAGCGCACGGGCCGCTTTGCTAAACGACGCGGTTGCCACGGGCAATTGTGAAATACGCCCGCATTCTAAAGTTTACAAATTGTTCAGTGACGCCACGGGCAAGGTGAGCGGCGTGGGTTATTATGATAAGAAGGGTAAAAAACAATTTGTGGACGCCAAAAAATATGTGGTTGCCTGTCAGGCCATCGAGACGTCCCGATTGTTGTTGGCTTCTACCGGGCCCAAATATTTAAACGGTCTGGCTAATAACCATGGTCAGGTCGGTAAGAACCTGGTCTTTTCCGGTGGGGGCTCCGGGATGGGCGATCTGTATTTTGATGCGATGCCCGCCGATTTGGTTGATGCGCTAAAAATCCCTGGGTTGTTTGTAAACCGTTCGCTGCAGGACTGGTATTATTTTAACGACCGTTCTTTTGGCGGGGAGGCCAAGGGTGGTACAATCGATTTTTTGTGGCGTCATTCAAACGGGGTGAGCCGCGCCAACAGCCAAAAATATGATGACGATGGTAATCTATTGTGGGGCAAGCCGCTCAAACGACAGTTGGAAACTTTTTTTAAAGGCGGGCGTCATCTGCGCTTTGAAGTGTTTAACGACTGGCAGCCTACGGACAACTGCTTTGTAACGCTCGATCCCAGGGTGCGTGATAAATGGGGCGATCCGGTGGCGCGTTTCCGTATCGGTTATCATCAACGGGATATCCAGGTCGGGACTTTTCTTGGTGAAAAGGCCGAACGGGTGCTCAAACAGATGGGGGCGAAAAATGTCTATTCCGGGATCAGCGGCGCGCCGCCGCCCAACCTGCAGGCAGGGGGCTGTCGCTTTGGTAACGATCCGGTGACTTCGGTATTGGAT
>CAYWBI010000046.1:0-23407 GCA_964456445.1 uncultured Calditrichaceae bacterium | reverse complement strand
GATTGATGCTCTTTTTTCAACTATTTACCCATAGATTTACCAAGAGAACCAAAAAAATAAACCTTTCCTGTTTTCGCCACCCCTTTTCAAAAAGCTCATAAACCCTTTATTTATAAGGGTTGATTTTGGGAAATGGGTGTCCCGTGCCTATATTTGCCTATGTTTTTACGCAAAAAGCAGAATAAATCAGGCAGTGTTTCCGTACAAATCATTTTAAAAACAAGGGGGAAATACAAAGTCTTAAAGACGATAGGAAGCGGCAAAACCAAAATAGAGGTTCAAATATTGTGGTTGTTGGGAAAACAAGAAATTGAACGTTTGAGTTTACAGCCTAAATTATTTTTATCTGAAACGGATGCTATAATAGATCATATTTTTGATACATTGAGCAATGCAAATATTAGGGTAGTAGGCCCTGAACTTATTTTTGGGAAAATATATGATAAAATCGGTTTTAATGAAATAAAAGAGGATTTATTCAGGCATCTGGTTATATCACGCTTGGCATTTCCTTTGAGTAAATTAAAGACAACTGAATACTTACATCGTTATCAAGGCATTAGCATATCTACAAGCAGCGTTTATCGTTTTTTAGACAAACTGAACAACAAATTAAAAGACAAGGTTGAACAAATAGGTTTTAAGCACAAAAACGGTTTTAAACGGAAATATCAGCGTAGTTTTCTACGATATGACTACACTTTATTTTGAGGCAAGCGATGAAGATGACCTTCGAAAGACAGGTTTTTCAAAAGACGGTAAACATAGTAATCCACAAATATATTTAGGTTTATTGGTTGGCTTAGGAGGATATCCTATTGGCTATGATATTTTCAAAGGCAATATTTACGAAGGACATACTTTAATACCATTTTTAGAGACGGTCAGTAAGAAATTTAATCTTGGAAAGCCGATTGTTGTTGCCGATTCAGGACTTTTATCAAAATCAAATATAGAAGCATTAGAGCAAAGGCAGTACGAGTACATAATAGGGTCACGAATAAAAAACGAAACGGATTTTGTTAAAGAAAAAATTTTAGAAATAAAATTAAAAAACGGTCAAACCAGAAGTATCAAAAAAAACGAAACGACAAGGCTCATAATAAGCTATTCTGATAAACGGGCAAGAAAAGATGCACATAACAGAGAACGTGGACTAAAGCGGCTTGAAAAAAGAATAAGTTCCGGTAAACTGACCAAATCAAACATGAACAACAGAGGTTACAACAAATATTTAAAATTAGACGGAAAAGTTTCCATAGAAATTGATTATGAAAAATACAATAAAGACAAACAATGGGACGGCTTAAAAGGATATATCACAAACTCAAAGTTATCTCGTAAACAAATTATTGAGAATTATGCTCATTTATGGCATATCGAGAAGGCTTTCAGAATGTCAAAAACTGATTTAAGAATACGCCCGATTTATCACAGGTTATAAAGCAGAATAGAAGCCCATATTTGTATATCCTTTGCTGCATATACTATTTACAAGGAACTTGAAAGAATACTTTATAAAGAAAAATCAAATTTATCGTTGGAAAAAGCAAAAGAATTAACGCACAATATGTATGAGATAACTTACACATTACCAGAATCAAATCATACCAAATCTAAATTATTAAAAATGGATGAGAAGCAATCTGAATTATATCAAATAGTAATGAAAAATGTTTAGGGTGTCCCATTGGCGAAAACAGGAAAAGCGGCCGCTTTTCTTGGTATATGCCCATATCAATTTCAGAGTGGTTCTTCAATATACAGAAAACCAACATCTGCAAAATATGGCCCTGCCCGGATGCGCAAATTGTTGCATTTGGCTTCACGATCTGTTATTGCCCATAATAGTTCTTTTATGATATATGCATTTCTTAAAACAGCTCAGGGAAAATCAAAAAGAATTATAATTAACAACACATGCAACAAATTACTTAAAATAATGTGTGCAGTCATTCGTACCGGTCAACCTTATGTGGATAACTATGTGTCTAAACATCCAAAATTCGCATAAAATGACATTTGACAAAGTCATAGAAATCAGGTAGGGGGAGACAAAACGCCATAATAAAATTATGGGCTTTAGCCCAAAACAAATCCCGGTCGGAACACTTTATAAAACCCTTTCAGGGTTTATTATTATTACCCTGATTTTACCAGGGCGCTGCCCTTCGCTTTGCTATTTTTCCCCGTTGGGGAAAAGTGGAATCGTGCCAGTTCACAAGTTCTTGATATACGAACAAGGAACACTGATTTTTGATTTTAGAACGTCGCGTTCCTGGCAAATCATAAATCTTCAATCGTTGATCGATGTTCGGTGTTGGTTTTGGATTTCATAAAACAACCAAACATCTGAAGCTCAATTGCCATCCGCTTTAGTGGACGGATTAAAAATGCCTGAATAATATTATTGGCTGTCCCATAAGATGTGGTAAAGCCGGGCCGGATGTTAAATATTTTTCCTATGTGCTATAAAAGTCCGAAATGGCTTGCAGCAATGACTTTGCGCTTTTGCTGTCAAACACGCCTTGTACAAAATCTTCCGGCCCTCCACCTCGCATGCTGAAATCAGTCCCCTTGCTTTTCATAAATGTCCCAAAATCAAAATTGGAACCCACAGCGCGTGAAAAGAAAAACCGATTTTCCGCCAACAGTAAAGCATCCCGTCGATGGGTTTGGGACAAAAGGCTGCTTATCTGTCGGGCCTGCTCAGGGTCATTTATCTGTGCCGTAATAATACCCCCTGGATGATCGGCGTTTAATTTTGCGGCCTGTTCCTGGGCCAGGGCGAGATGCAGTTTTTTGTTTTCTTTATGGAGCGCAGATTTTTCATCCAATTGTTTTTGAACAATTGTGGGCATGACCTCTGCGGGAACATCCAGTATTTGTTGAAGCGCAGATACGCTTTGCTGTAACTGAGCGATATAATCCATCGCCGCCCGGCCGATTTTGGCTTTGATGCGGACATGCCCGCGAATATTCTCCATACCAATAATTTTAATCAGCCCGATTTCAGCGCTGTTGGTTACGTGGGTACCCGCACAGGCAGAATAGTCCACCATTCCAATTTGTACGATCCTTATCTGCTCCAAATCCCCCGCGGGTTTACGCAGTGGAAGTTGGCGGGCCTCTTTTTTATCAACAAAATACGTTTTTATTGGCAGGGTGGAACGGATCAAATCATTGCAACGGTCTTCAAGTGAGATCAGCTCGGTTTGTGTCGGCGTTCCGCCACTTACTTCGATGGCCGTATATTCTTCACCGAGATGGGCGGAAACCGTTTTATACCCTTTGTCATCAAATACAGCCGACATAAGATGTTGGCCGGAATGTTGTTGCATATTATATAATCTAAACGCCCTATTGATTTGTATTTTAACCGGGTTCCAAATCGCCAGCTTTAATGTTGAATCCACGGCATACATCACATTTGATCCGGCTTTTTTTATGGCCTGGACCTCCGCTCCGTTAATAAAAGCCTTGTCCATTGCCTGCCCGCCGCCTCCGGGGTAAATGATGCTTTCTTCCAGGGACACCCACAGAAAATCATTCTCCAGGACATGGTGACTGACCATGGTTTCAAACGCGCTGCAATACGGGTCTTGATAATACCGGAGTGTCATGGGTTATCCTGACTTGTGTTTGTGTGCTTCAATTTTGCCAAGTATGATATTCGCCAGTTCCAGGGCCCGTAAGCCATCCTGGGCGGATACGGCAGGGGGCAAGTTGTTTTTTACTGAGTTCGTAAATGAACGTAATTCATCCAGCAGGGGATTTATTTTGGGTGGATTGATACGTGTGTATTTAATTTCCTTCTTTTCACTACCCGCGTCAATCTGCCCAAGCGAATAGGCCAGCCCCTCATTGGCCAGGACCGGGCCATCTTTTTGTGGGATGTAGAATAATTCTGTCAGCCCGTCGTTAAAATCAAGCGAGATATATGCGTTCTTTTGGAAGATACGCATTTTACGCATTTTTTTTGCTGAAATCCGGCTGGCGGTAATGTTGGCCACACAGCCATTTTCAAATTCGATACGGGCATTGGCAATATCGATTGTAGGTGAGATAACACCTACGCCGCTGGCGGAAACATGGCTTGGTTTACTTTTTACGAGATGCAGGATCAGATCGATGTCATGGATCATCAAATCCAGGATCACGGCCACATCCGTACCGCGCGGGTTAAAAGAGGCCAGACGATGCGCCTCGATAAAAATAGGCCGTACTTCAATCTCCTTCAGGGATTGCAGGGCAGGGTTAAAGCGTTCGATATGACCAACCTGGATAATGCGCCCGTTCTTCTGTGCATAATCCAAAAGTTCGCGGGCCTCGGACTCACTGCGGGTGATAGGTTTTTCCAAAAAAACATCACAACCTGCCTGCATGGCCTGCAGGGCAATAGAGTGATGGCTGATGGTGGGCGTAACAATATTTACCGCGTCAACTTCATCCAATAATTCCTTTATGGAACCATAGGCTGGAACTTCAAGAACGCGGGCCACTTCGGCGGCTTGTTTTTCATCGGCGTCATAAATTCCACATAGCTCGGCGTCTTGTACGTCTTTGTATAATTTTGCGTGAATTTTTCCTAAGTGACCAACACCGATAACGGCTACACGGATTTTAGACATGTTTATTTTTCCTTTTTATCAATAAGTTGGAACAAACCCTTGCGCTCCTGATCTACAAAAGTAAAATCTTTTCCGATTTTTTTGTAATGCCAGATAAGATATGGTGGGGATTTGGATGTATATTTTCCATTTTCGATTTTATCCGGTTTGCCATAAAGCAGAAAGACCATCCCGCGATCCGTTTCCCATCCTTCCTTAAAACGATTGGAATACCGGACCACAGCTTGTGAAACGCGGGCAAAATATTCATGCAATAATTCATTATAAGAAGTTTGTGGCGTAGGGTCGCGTTTTTTCCACCACTCGCCAAACCATTTTTGCAGGCCGGGGAGACTTAGGGATTTTGTATAGGCGATTTCTTTTTTGGATAGGAGATATGACATGGGCCGGATGGCCAGATCAACCCGGAAAAGATAGAGTGGTTTTAAAAACCAACGGATATAAAATTTTTGAATCTGACGGGTAAGTTCTTTCCCCTTCTTATCCATATAGATGATGCGAATGGCATAGGTCCCCTCGTCTAATTGTTTAAAAGGCAAGGGGTACAACAGGGGCAGGTCTTTATCGTTTGCGGCAAGGTACAACGAATGCTTTTCGATTAATGTATCTTTTTTTGAAGTAACCGCCCATAAGCCGAAATGCACGCGCACGCTGTCAAAGCCATTAAAATGGGCGCGGCAAAACACCGAATATGGGCTGTTGATATCCAGGGTGTTATAGGTCTCGCTTAGGGGCAGGGGCGTATTGCCAACCCATTGAGAGTCGGCCAGGAAGGTGATCTCCGTACGGGAAAACTTTCCTTCCGCGGATACTATACCGGCATGAAAAGGCCTGCGTGAACGATAAACCCGGCTTGATGAAAGGTCGCGTACCTCGATAAGCGCGGAACCGCTGGCGTCATTGGCCAGATCAGCAAAATCAATCTTATTGAAACGTACCGTATAATGTCTATGTTGAAATCCCCTGCGTGAATTGGTGGTTTTAAAATCAGTTGTTTGCGTGGTCTCCTGCCAGGTTTGTGTAAGAAGGGTCTCTTTATTATGAACCAACGTAAAACTAATCTGAAAACGGGCTACAAAATTGCTGTCGGTCCGTGTGTATTGCAGATAGTCGTTTTGCACCGCAACGGCTAACCTGAGAACGGGGTTTTGCTTGTCCGGGGCATCAATAAAATAATTAAAGTTGACCGCCGGCTGCCGGGGCACATCAAATCCATAACGGGATTTAATAGGGAGCAAATCCTTTTGCTCTTTAAATTCCTGAGCGTATGAAAGCAATGAGCAGCAAAATATTAGAAGGATGATTTTTAACATTGATTCTCCTGATGTTTGTCCGCATGATGTTTATCTAATGCCTCTACCGGGGAATTATTTCGGATAAAACCGCAACGGACGCATACTCGGTTAAATGATCAAAGTGATGGATAGCAATTTTAATGTTTTTGCTGAAGTTAAAATTACAGATTAATTTACAAGGTGGTAAAAATTAAAGCAAGGTATCATGATATATCCTGTTAAAACATTTTTCAATCTGGATTATAATGGATATAATGCATATTTTAAGCTACAGCCAACCTAATAGAATCTATCCATTTGTCACTAAGACCAATCGACAGACTTAAAGTTTGTCGTTCCATCGCGGAGGGTTATTTATGTCTTATATCAAAAAGGCGCTTATACTTGTACTTTTTCTATTTTCCGCTTCATCGGTATATGCAGCTGATCCCGTTCCGGGGCTACAAAATGCGAAAGTTGTGTATCTGAGTGGCAACAGTTATGTTTTCTCTTTTAAACTAAGCGACGACAGTACAAAACGGCCCGTGGCCCTTCTATCGGACGGAAAAAAAATTGCTTTGGATGTAAAGATTTCGCCAAAGGACAAGACACTCTGGAACAGTGAAAAAATTCTATTGCCCCACTCCGGTTCGTGGAAAATTGTAAGTGCTGACGGATCAACGCTCTCCACCCTTTGGTCGGTGCCGGGCTGGGTGAGTTTGTTACCGCCTCTATTGGCTATTTTATTGGCTTTGATTACCCGTCAGGTGCTGGTCTCGCTTTTTGCCGGTGTGTATATCGGCGCCTTCCTTATATATGGCTATAATCCGGTGCAAGGGTTTTTTCTTGCCTTGTCCGAGTACATAGCCAAATCACCGGCCAACGCGGATAATATGGCTATTCTAATTTTTAGCCTTACGCTGGGGGGCATGGTGGGTGTCGTTTCCAAATCCGGCGGAACGCAGGGGATCGTGGAGAAGCTTTCGCATTATGCCTCCGATTCCCGTAAAGGGCAAATTGTCACCTGGGCGATGGGGATACTGATTTTCTTTGATGATTATGCCAACACGCTGATTGTGGGCAATACGATGCGCCCTTTAACAGACAAGTTAAAAATCAGCCGGGAAAAACTCTCTTATCTTGTGGACGCCACCGCGGCGCCGATTGCTACCATTGCCATCATCTCCACCTGGATCGGCTATCAGCTTAGCCTTATATCCCAGGCATTTACGACCATGGGATTGCATGACAACGCCTATCTCACATTTGTCCGGGCCATCCCCTATGCCTCGTATCCAATTTTAACCTTGCTATTTGGATTTTTTATTGCCTATACCGGAAGGGATTTCGGCTCCATGCTGGTAGCAGAGCGCCGGGCAAAACACGAAGGAAAAGTGCTTGCCGATAATGCCACGCCCCTGACAGATACGCATAACACAGAAATCGATCCCAAAGCGGGCATCCCGTTACGCTGGTACAATGCCTTTATACCGGTAGCGGTTGTTGTTTTGACCACCCTGGCCGGTATCTATATCACCGGTTCAAACGCGACCCCGCCCACGGATGGCAAGGTTGGTTTTATCCATCATATTAGCCTGGTATTTGGGAATGGCGACGCTTTCCGCACACTTATCTGGGGGGCGTTTCTGGGTAGCTTTGTGGCCATTATTCTGGCCATGGCCCAGCGCATACTAAATCTGCATGAATCAATATCCGCCTGGGTCGGGGGTGTAAAATCCATGGTGATGGCCGCCCTTATTTTGACGATGGCCTGGGCGATCGGAAATGTTTGCCGGGATATTCAAACAGCGGATTATGTGATTAATGTGACTTCCGGTCTTATTTCCGCACACTGGATACCAACGCTTACCTTTGTTATTGCCGGGGTGATTGCCTTTTCTACCGGGACGTCCTGGGCAACCATGGCGATTTTGACGCCCATCGTTATTCCCCTGGCCCATGCCCTGCCGCTGGCAGACGCAAGTATCCCGCCGGAAGAGAAAGTCGTTATCCTGCTCAGCTCAATAGCTGCAATTCTGGCTGGCGCTACTTTTGGCGATCATTGCTCACCTATATCTGATACGACCATCATGTCGTCGATGGCCTCCGGTTCGGACCATATTGACCATGTGCGTACACAAATGCCTTATGCGCTTGTGGTGGCGGGTGTGAGCATTCTGTTTGGTTTTATTCCGGCAGGGTTTGGCTGGAGCGGCGGCTATGAATTGCTTATGGCCGGTACGGTACTTTTTCTTATTGTACGTTTTTTGGGCAAAAAGGCATAGGCAAATAAGACCGGATCATAAATTGAAACGGTGATTTAAATCAACAGCAGGTCCCGGGCATTGTCTTCATTTATTGCCAGACCGCCTGCGTTTAAAAAGGGTTTATTAAGGGGATGATCCAGAACAAACGGCGTATTGTTATTCTTCAGAAGCGTGTTAAATACGCTCTCCAACCGTCCTTCGGGTGCAATATAAAAAAATATAATCCGGGTGATCTGGCCAAACAATAATTGATCGCGTTTATCCACCGCCGAACGGGAAGCACGTCCGGGGGCAGCCTCGGCACAGAGCAGCAACAGCTTTTGGGCCTCAAATATCTTTTGTAACTTTGGGTTTAATGCCCGCCCGCCGATATCTGTTGCGCTGTAATAAATAAGGCCCGCCCGTGGAGCGCCGGGCAACTGGTTCAACAGTTTTTTTTCCAGCGGGGCCTGCCAGCCACCTCCAAGGCAAAGCGGCAAATTACAGAGCACATGGAACAGCGCGCTGGCGGCAGGATAAATTTCCGCCGGCGTATTGCGCGAGGCAAAGAGCGCCACCCGTTTCCGGCTGAGCAATTCGATATTTCCACATGATTTAAATTTTGATATTAAGGGCATGGATCAGGGCCGTTAATTTTTTTTGATTATACGCAATGATCCGCGCTTGTGCAAGAGACGTCCCGGGCGCAGAATAAATAATCCGGATAAAAACATTGTTCTGACAGAGGCGCCGGGTACCATAATTTTTATTAAATGAGATGCGGGTTATTTGATCAATATGACCTTGCGCGTGGCCGCAAATCCCCCTGCCTGTATGTGGACAAAATAAATACCGCTGGCAAAAGCAACCGCTTGTGCGGTAAATGTTTGAATAATCCCTACCATAGAAATCTGTTTGCTGCCGTCGTATTGTATCGTCAGCAAAGGTTTTATTTATACGTGCCCTTTCGCGTACAAAAACACACAAATGATGGGAACCCTATTTAAATAAATCTAAATAACTTCTGAATATAAATTGACGGTTGCGCTTATAACCGGTCATTTCTTCCAACAATTCAAGTTTTAACAGGGCGTCAATCAAACGCTTTGCCGTGGAAAAGTTTACCTTTAACAGTCCGGCCGTTTGATTGATGTCCACAATAGGCCTAATATATAGACAACGCAGCAGTTTTAGGGCGTTTGTTTGTCTCTTACCAAGCGATGCTATCTTATTGTGCGCATCTTCATTCAGTTTAATAATTTGGCGGAATGTTAGAATGGCCTTTTGGGCCGTGGTAATTACGCCTTGCAAAAAAAACTTTAGCCATTGAGTTAAATCGTTGTGCGTTCGTGCATGCTGCAGGTTGTCATAGTAATATGAACGGTTTTTCTCAAAAAAATCGGAAAGATATAATGTTGGTTTTGTAAGAAGGTTATTGCTTACAAGATATAAACTGATAAGCAGCCGGCCAATTCGTCCGTTGCCATCAAGAAAAGGGTGAATGGTTTCGAACTGATAGTGTGCAATCCCAATATTTATCAAATGCGGCAGAGCGATGGGTTCATTGTTAAAAAACTTTTCGAAATCCGACATTAAATCCGGCAGACTGTCAGGGTGCGGGGGTATAAATACAGCATCGGCAATCGAACTGCCCCCAATCCAATTTTGGCTTTTCCGGAACTCACCGGGTTGTTTATGCCCGCCCCTGACACCTTTAAGCAAAGTAGCGTGTGCATTCCTCAGCAATCTGTTCGACAATGGTAACTTTTTCAATTCTTCAATCGCATTATTCATTGCCAGAATATAATTTTGAACTTCCTGCCAGTCGTCCCTATGTTCCGGGGCAATGCCTTCCTCTTTCTGAACAGCCTCTTCAATATTGGTGCGTGTTCCTTCAATTCTGCTGCTAATCGTACTTTCCTTTACAACATGCATGCGTATAAAGAAATCAACGTCAGGGATCAGTTCAGAAAAAGCGTTTAGTTCGCCCAGCTTTTTATCGGCTTTACTTAAAAGAAGAATCAAGCTGGAATTATCCAATTCCCATTCGGAATTAATAAAAACCGGTTCAAAGCTTTTGTATTGATATCTTTGGACATTTTTTCCTGATTCAAATGCGCTGATTTTCATAAAGGCTTCCTGGTTTTTGATTCAGACGCAAGTATAGTCTGTTATACTTGCACAAAACCGCTTAACTGCAAATATAGCATTTCTTGTTTGCAGTTTCAACAATGATCGAAAACATAATGCCCCATGTAATTAAAATGTATTTTACAATAGTTACAATTTTGACTGTTTCATCCTCATCTTTTGCAATGGCGCAGTATTGAGCATCCTGCTTTAAGCGGCGATAGGGCCTCATAATTTTTATCAAATGAGATGCGGGTTATTTGATCAATATGACCTTGCGCGTGGCCGCAAATCCCCCTGCCTGTATGTGGACAAAATAAATACCGCTGGCAAAAGCAACCGCTTGCCAAAGGATGCGTTGATTGCCCGCCGGGCGAAGGGTATGTATAAGATCGACAACCTTTTGACCAAGTATGTTGTAAACGGTCAGGTCAACCCGACTGCTATGGGGCAGGTTAAAACGAATGGTTAGTGTGGCATTAAACGGATTGGGATAAGCGGGATAGAGTGCAAAATTTATTGCAGTTCGCGGTTTAGCCTGAATGGTAGTGACTAAATTGCCCAGGCTGAAATATATGGAATCACCGCTATAGAAGGGCTTGCTCTGAATGAGCATCAACGAATCGCCCTTGCCGGGCAGACGTGTTCCCTGATCGGATTCGGCGCCGTCAAACAAAAGATGATAGGTCGGTTGGAGCGTATCCCCGTTTATTTTCTCCAGGAAGACAATGATATCGGATTCGAGGTAAAAATAAGGATCATTATATCCCCATGAAAATATACCCTGACCGCCGTTCAGGGTGTCTCGTTCAAAAAACGCGGTTTGTATTTTCTGATGGGTCGTTAAGTTTTCCACAACATAATTTACCGGCTGGGATGGACGTGTTATGCCGGCTATAGGATAAGACGTTGATTGCCCGATACCACGTTCGCCAAAGCTGATTTTATAATCGGCGCGGTTTTCGTAACCAAAGGTGAACCCATCGTAAAATTGGTTGAATGTAAAGGGATAAATATCCGTATCACTCCAGCCGGAAAGGGAATCGATAAGCGCGCGACGCTCATTGATAATAAGCAGACGCATGCCGTCAAAAAGCGGACTTTCCTGCGCATTAAAAAGGAGCGGTATGTCCTGTAAAACCTGTAAGTGGATCCGCCTGTTTTGAACGCTATATTTTAACGAATCGGTTTTGTTCCCGGCAAAAGTAAGCAAATATGTATCTTGTGTGATTTGCGATGAATCTACAACATGTAATTCAAAAGTACCGCTGGCAGGGCTACCAAATGCGCGTTGATAGGATGAATCATTCAACACATACCGGGGGTTTAGCAGGCTTATGTTCTTAATGATTTGCTCGGCGCTCTGATCCCCGCTTGTTATTTGTGCCTTCAGTTCGATATCGCGCGAGTTGGCAAAGGATGGTGTGTTCCAGAGAAAAGATTGGACCGTATCAACCGGGGGTTGCAGTACATTCCATGCATCGTTGCCGAAAATGGACTTATAAAAAAGCGCCACCTTATATGTGTCACCATCGGCGTCCCCGGCGATCCATTTGAGCGGATAAAGACCCGAAAGGGTATCGCCATCTTTTAGATTAGTAAACAAGATTTGCGGTGTAGCCTGCGTACTGTTGTTCAGGATAAAACGCCCGCTTTCCGTTACGGATATTGCGGAATCGGAAAAGGCAATGGCCGTAAGCCGGTTTAGGATACCATCATCGAGTTGCTGCGTTTGCCAAAAATAGGATTGGGTGGCAAGGCCGTTGCTGAGCACGTTATAATCCTCACCGTTATTGGCGGATAAATAAAGATAAGTTTGTGTGGGGCCCGGATTGGGCTCAAAGTCCCAGTCAACAGTAGTTGATGCGGAAAGTGTATCGTCTGGTTGTGGAGTGCTGAAGTTTGTTTCAAATCCCTTAAAATTAAAATACCGCTCAAAAGCAAGTTTGGCCAGGGTATATTTTTGGTCCAACCTGTTCCGGCGGACATGGTTGTCGGGATCATATTCCGGGCCGTTGGCGAATAAATAGACAAGCATACATTGAACACTGTCTCCGGCAGCAATGTCAAAATATCCACTTGATATAAAATTATCTACCTCGGTATAAGAATCATTAGGGTCCGCAAATTGGTCCCACTGCATCAGATGGCTCCACATTGCTTCATCATCGTTTAGGTTTAACTGCCGGTGTTTAGATATGATACGCCGGTCAAACCCAGCTCTATGCCCGTACTGTCTTTTGGCGTCTGTAAAAAGGCAATGCCCACACTACCGACGGCATTATCTCCGAAGGTTGGGGCGATATGATCTTTATCATGCAGATAAAGTAAATTTTCATCCAGGCTATAGTCGAATATATCGTCCCCACTGTCGCCATCTCCTCCAAGAAAGGAGGCGATCCACATGGTTAGGTTGACCTTGTTCAGCTTTTTATCACCCATGTTATAAACGGTAAAGCCCTGAAACATCATATCTGCAAAAACAGGCTTATCGATGCTAAATAAATGCATGGCGACTTCCAGCCCAGCCCCCGGCGTGTGCTGTCGGCACTGTCTGGAAAGTAAAGAAATTTATTATAATTGTCATCGCTCATGCGGTAATAAATTTCGGGGCCGGGCAGAAACACATCCTTGCCAAGAAAACCGGGCCAATGTCCACCCCAGCCTGGGTCGGACGGATCATTTTTTTTATTTGCCCAGAAATCGGGCCATGTCCCGGGTTGAGTGCTGATGGCAGGTTTGTACTGCGCTGGGTTGCTGTAACCGGGAAGTGGCTCAAAGGACCATGAATCCCCATTGTTGGGATTCATTCTGTAGTTCATCACATCTACAACATGTTTGATTGCACCGGAAGAATCGGAAACTTCTGCGCCGATCATTAAACCGCTAAACGCAAGATAAATGTGCCTGCTGCCCGTGGGCCATTCAAAAGGCATTTGTTCATCAAAAGATACCGCATCTTCATGTCCCGTTTGGCCAAAGTTAAAAACCGTGACCTGAACTTTCTTACCTGTCAGATTTGAGTGGGCACGTAACGAATGGTCTCCGTAATCGGTGGCAAAAATATTTTGAGATAAAAACACAACGATGCAGACAATGTAAATGTAACGGCGCATAACAGCTCCTTACAAATAGGTTGGGAAAGGCATACCGAATATTACAAAATAAAAATTGTATGTCAAGGGAAAAAGGACAGGATTAGCGATCTCTATCTTTAAATAGCCGAATTGGGATTTAAATAAAAAATTAGCAATGATATTCCCTTGTTCATAGGATGGGATTCTTGTTTTGTCATTTATTTTTTACTCTTCCCCTTTATCTTTTCTTTTGGGCGTTTGGGTTGGGTGAACGGTCTGTTTTTAGCACTGATCATCAGCCACACACCAATAATAACCGCGGGGATGCTCAATATTTGCCCCATGTCCAAAGCCATGCCCGCTTCCCAGGGCTCCTGCACGGCCTTTAAAAATTCAACAAAAAAGCGAAAACCAAATATCAGGACGAGCGACAAACCAAACAGATATCCACGCGGAGTTTTATCTTTCAGCCCATCGTAAATTTTCCAGAGCACAACAAAGATGATCAGATAGGCCAGCGACTCATATATCTGTGTCGGGTGGCGGGGAATATTATCGATACGCTCAAAAACAAAAGACCAGGGCAGATCGGTTGCCCGCCCGTATATTTCGGAATTGAACAAATTGCCAAGACGGATAAAGGAACCGGAGAGGGCTACCACAATCACGATGCGGTCCATCAGCCACAGAAAATTGTAATACTTCTTTTTGCTAAAATAATAAATGGCCGTCACAATCCCAATGGCCGCGCCATGACTTGCCAGACCACCCTTCCAGACCATCAGTATTTCCAGCGGATGGGTAAAGTAAAACGCCGGATCGTAAAACAAAACATGGCCCAGCCGGGCACCGAGGATAACGCCAAACATCATATAAACCAGCAGGTCGTCCACATCCAGTTCGTTTTTGCCCTCGTGGCGAAAAATCTTTTTCATAATGACTATGCCAAGCAAGAAAGAGATTAAAAACATCAGGCTGTAATAGCGGATGTGTATAAACCCCCAGGAAAAAATCTCCGGGTCAATGTTCCAATGTATCATGATAAGCCTTTCGTTATTTCTAATGCGTCCAAAATAAAACGCATGCTAAAAAGTAAAGTAAGTTTTAAAAAACAAAAGTAAAAAGAAACAGACTAAGATTAAAGAGCGGCATTGAAGAAAGCCGGGTAGAAAATAAATATTTATGCATCAAATATTCCCTAAAATAGAATGCAGTCCCAGTTCAGAAGCCGTTTTGAAAAAAAAGCGTTTTAGGATCAGGCCAATCACCCCTTTAGGGTCAGCTGAATAACCCGGCATCGACACTGCTGCCGGCCCGCCAAAAAGACAAGGGTGCTTCCTCCATGGCGCCGATTGGAAACAAGGCTGCCACACGCATTTGGAAATCACGGTCGGAATAGATAATTATCCTTTTTTGTTTGTTTTTGTAATAGCCGCCAACCGTTTTCCAGGCCGATTTTAAAAACGACATCCCGGAGTGACACATATCTATGCCCTTGCCCTTCATCTCTGCCGTAAGGTCTTCCGGGGTGTAGCGCCGGACAGAAGGCATTGCCGAAATACAATGATCTGATAATTTTTTCTTCATATTTTTCAGGAAATGTTCGTTGGAAAAAAACAGGGTTTTGGCTCCGAGTAAATAAATTTCGCCGTCTGCGGAGTTATAAATCTTCAGCGTTTTTTCAATGGCGTCGTGCATCAGGTAATCATCATCATTGAGTATCATCAGTAATTCGTTTTGGGCCTGCCCAATAGCTTGGTTCAGGTTCTCTGCCTGGCCCAGATTCCTTTTTTGCCCAAGGAGTTTA
This sequence comes from uncultured Calditrichaceae bacterium, assembly GCA_964456445.1. GTDB lineage: Bacteria > Calditrichota > Calditrichia > Calditrichales > J004 > CAYWBI01. The sequence goes on along the minus strand of CAYWBI010000046.1, from coordinate 8,242 downwards.
AACACGATGGGCAGATGCTTATGTTCGTTAATGAATTTTTGGATCTTTTGCCACGTTCCATCAGTGGATGCATCATCGGCAAAGATCACTTCATCCGGCAAACGGGTTTGCCCCAAGATACAGGCAAACGTATCGTCCAAAAAACGGGCATGATTGTAACAGGGTATGATTAAGCTTAATTTTTCAAACGGCGCTTTGTATTTGAGCGGGGCCTTGAGGGCGTGGGTATGGATAAAGTTTTTCAGCTTGCGCCGGTCGATTTCCTTTTGCCTGAACAGCTCCATCAAAATTTTTACATATCTTTTATTTATTTTTTTGAGCAATATATTTTGAACCATTTTATTTCCTTCCTGGGTGCGAATTGTCAAAAAAATTCATGCCCGGATAGAGCGTTTTATACACTTTATACGGCATTCCTTTTTTATTTTGGCGTTTCCGCCGACGCTTTTGCCACACAGGCAAATTGCAGATAGCGGGCGTCCCAAAAACGGTTAAAGGTGATTAAATTCAACAATTTTAACTTGGGCGAAAGCACCGGGTTGATGCCTTCGAGCGTTTCAATTTTATACGCGCTGTTATTAAACAACGTATGGATTGAACTGTGTGTAAAAAAGCGCAGATGGGTCCTGTCGAGAATGCCCGATTCGGCATAATCAAATCTGCCATACCAAACCAGGTCCCTAAAAACATAAAAATAACGCAGGTTGGGGATGGAAGCCACAATGACGCCCGTAGGGGACAGAAAATTTTTCATTTTTTGCAGCGCCTGCTCCGGGTAGGCAAGATGTTCGAGCACATCCAAAAACAGGATTACGTCAAATTTTTTTCCGCTGAATTCCGGGTAGGCCTCTTCAAGCGCGACGTTCACTATTTTATCGACATGTTTTGCAGCTATTCGCGCAGCAGTTGCATCCTGTTCAATAGCCCATATTTTACAGGTCTGCCGCTTTTTTAACAAGGCGGCAAATTTGCCGGTACCGCAGCCAACCTCGAGTATCGATTCTGCGGTTTGCGGTACGTATTTTAGCATTTCCCGGCGTTCATTGTCATAAAGATAATTTAAATCATCGCTCATTGTCTTCCTTTATACAAATCTGTCAGATGGCGTCAGATATGGGATAACGCATGCTGTTTACTGTGTTAATTACGGGCTGTTAAATTACCCGTTTTATGGCACCCATAACAACTAAAATTTTAAATGGCCGTGCAAGTTAACAGGATCGGTTATAATTGTGTGCGTGAACCGCTCCGCTGATAATGCCATTGGAAAGGCCTGATGAAATTTATGGATTTTCTTGTTAGGGCATTCGGCAGATCCAAACTTTAGATACTTTCTATATATCAAATTTATTCCATACCTCCCGCACGTTATTATCTAAAGACCTTCATGCCCATATCCTTCAGCTTTAATGCTATAAATTTTATCCTTTCAAGTTCTATTGGTTCAAAAAAGCCGAAAAAGAAGAGCGCCAGGGGAAACAGCAGACAAATAAAAAATTTTATGATAAAATTGCTCCAGGACAAATCCATGAAAAACAAAAAATTAACCGTGACAATTACCAGACCGGTTAATACAAGTATAACAATTCGTTTATTTGGATAAAAGTTGCCGTACTTATTTTTGGTGGATGTGAATTTTGTAAGGAAAAAAATAGAGGCCATACTGCCAACAAGTGCAAAGGCCGCCCCATAGTTCCCAAACGGGGGAATTAAAATATAGTTTAAAAGAAGCGAAAGCAGGGATGAAAAAATAGTAATTGCTGCCATGGTTTTTGTCTTTTTTTCATATCCCAGAAGCAGGTTATGATAAAAAATCAAAACACTAAAGATGTTTACAATTCCGAGAACGGGCAACAATAAATAGGCGTCATAGTATTGTTCGTTCTGGGCAAAGAAATAGACCACTTCCCGCCCAAAACTGGAAAAATAGAGATAAACCAGCATCACGATAAAAGCTGAATAAACATAGCTGCGTTTGATAAAAGGATGGTCTTTCACATTTACCAGTTTGTTGTACAAAACCGGCATCAGGCTAAGCGATAGGGATTCAACGATCAATATTTTGGTGGTGTTGGACAAGCGGTAAGAAAAAGTGAACATGCCCACGGCATCCATGTCAATATATTTTTCCAGAAGCAGACGGTTATAAAAATTAATGACCAGATTGGATATGCCAATTGGAACGAGGGGCAGGCTGAACAATAAAAATTCTTTTAACAGTGGTATCTTTATCCTGAACGTTGAATGTTTTAATACCTGCGGGATGTAAAAAATAAATACCAGAAATGAACCGATAACCTGACTTATAAAAATGGAAATGAGGCCATAATCGAGATAGACAAGAAAGAGAATGTTCAGCGCCAGGATGAGCGTAAACTGTGCCAACTTTACCCCGGAAAACATTAAGGCCTTTTTTTCTATCCGTAAAAGCATAAAGATGACAGCATTGACCTCGGTAAAAAACACATTTAAAAAGGCTAATTTTAACAGAAGGCCGTACCCGGTTGAATCCAGGAACAGTAAGGAAATTGTTTTTGAAAATAAAATTAGGATTATCAGGAAAAACAGATCAATGGCAAAGACAAGTATATACGAATTAAAAAATATTTCTTTTTTTTTCGTTTCATCTTTGCTTGTGGCATACCAGCGCATAAAGGCCGAGGTGATGCCCATTCCCAGCAGCACAAACAAAAACTGCACAATCGGCTCGATCAGACCCAATACCCCGAATTTGGCAAGACTGAAATAGGATGTATAAACCGGCAGCAGAAGAAAACCGACAAACTTATTGGCCAGGCTACCCACACCGTAGATGATGGAATCCTTATAGGAATCGATTATTTGCTTGTACATTCGTTATAAAATTTCCTTTTATTGGGACCGGAAAACAGATGAGGCTTTTCCTTCAATGAGTCTGGTAGAAATCCAGCAGTAAACGTGATTGTTTTTTCCAATCCTGGTGTTCCTGCACATATTTGGCATTGTTTTGCGTGATTAGTGGTTTGATTTTGTCATGTGTTTTTAAAACCCTGATAAGAAGGCGGGAAAGGTTTTCCGCCCCAGGCCGGCCTTTTAAATAAAAGCCGTTTTGACCTTCCCTAAAAAACGGATGATAATTCTTTATATCGCTCACAACCGGAATGGTGTGGCTTGCCATAATTTCCAGCAAAGTTGCCGGTAACCCGTCATGAGATGGGATGTTTATGGATACTTCGGCCATATTTACCAAAGCCCGTAATTCTTCATCGCGCAACCAGCGGTCAATAAAAAGGAAATTGGGGCCAACGCCAAGTTTATCTGCCAGGGCGCGACTGGCTTTTACATAAGCGTTATCGCAACGGCCTCTTGTAAAAATAAATTTGGCCTGAGGAAATTCTTTTAATACTGCAGGCATTGCGGCAATAGTGATATGGTGGTTGTAAACGGCCGCATGGTTCCGGTAACTCAAAAGAATTAAATCCGTTTCGCCAATAATCAACTCCTTTTTTAGTTTTGCTGCTTCATAAGCCGAAGGGTTCTGAAAGGCCCCTACGTCGATACCCCAGGAAAACGGAACGATTTTTTTTTTCTGAATGCCCCGAAAAGTCTTTTTGATATCTGGAATAAATTCCGGTGAAAGGACCCGGATTTTATCACAAAGCAGAAGGGCCGCGTTTTGCATCCAGCGGTTAAAACGCTTTTGCGTATGGCTGTATAAATCACTGCCCCAAACTGTTAGGTAAAACTTATACGGGCGGCCTGGGAACAGGCCCGGTATCAATGCATCTTTCGCCAGGAAATGCACATGGACGATATCGGGTTTGACCTCTTTTAGGATGCGCCTAATTTCCCGTAATTTTATATAAAAATGTCTGCTGCTAAGTTCATACATCTTGATTTTGGTATTGAATTCGCTGTCAGGCAACCCTGCCGTGTGGCGGCTGATCAGATGGACATCGAAATTGTTTTCCTCAAGAAAATTACAGATACGCTTCATATAAATGTTTTTATCTGAAAGCAGACAGATTTTTTTATTTTGCATTGTTTGTCCGAATAAGGCCATAAACCCTGGCGCTTTTAATGTTTCATGAACCGTTCTTCCACCATTGAAGCCAGGGATGTGTCAAGGGTGATTCGCGGTGACCAGCCAAGTTGTAATATTTTTACGATATCGGCAACCTGCCGGGGTATGTCTTGCGCCTGGAACAGTTGTTTGTCCGGTTGTATTTCCACATCTATATCTAAAAGCCGTATCAGTTTTTTTAGCACATCTTCAATGCGGGTGGGTATGCCGCTGCCGATGTTAAAGATTTCACCGGACAGATCGGTGTTAACAATTTCCCAGTAAGCACGAATTGCGTCACGGATATCGACAAAATCACGTATAGCCGCTAAATTTCCCACGCGCATCACCGGTGGGCCCTCTTTTTTTTTGATTTGTAGCAATCGTTTCAGAAAGATGGGTACTACAAGCGTTGCAGGCTGCCCCGGGCCGATCAGGTTAAAAGGGCGCGCAATATTTATTTTTAAACCATAATTCCGTACGAATTGTAACGCCGCGTTTTCCATGCTTAATTTACTATTGCCATAAAAAGTGACAGGCCGTAAGGGGGATTCTTCCTTTACGTCGCCCGGGAACGAGCGGCCATATACCGCCGCCGAACTGATCAATAAAAGCCTTGTGTCCCACAGCTTATTGTGGGCCATGGCTTCCATTAAATTAATTGGCGCAAACAAGTTGATGTTAAAAAACGGTTTGTAATCGTTGCATTTGTTCAATCCCGCTAAATGGATGATGTAGTCCGGTCTAATTTTATTAATCAACCTATCCACCGCGGAGGGCTCTAACAAATCACAATGGACCGTATCCCCGGAAAGGTCACTGCCGAACACTTCAAGGGCATTAAATGATTGCAAATAACGCATGAGATAACCGCCGCTAAAACCGTTGCTCCCGGTAACGAGGGCCCGTTTCATTCGGTTCCCCAAAAATCTATTTTCTTGTTTTCAAATTGCTCACAAGCCTTCTCATAGTCATCCGGTCGTCCGATATCCAGCCAATAACCCCGATGTGGATAACACAATACCTTTTCATTGTTTTGCATCAACAGGCGTATCAGATCGGGAAAATCAAATTTCTTCCCTAAGGGAATATAGGCAAGTGTTTTTTTGCTGAAGGCGTAAATTCCCATGCTCACATTAAAATCGTATATTGGTTTTTCAATGTAATCGGTCAAGAGATTTCCATCGGTAACCTTGAGCACGCCTAAATCAATTTTATGTTTCTTGTTGAACATGGCAATGGAGACGGCCGCGCCGCTGTGTTTATGGTTCTCAAAGAAATCACCGTAGGAAAAATCGGTTAAATCATCACTGTTCATCACCAGGAAATGATCATCGGTATCCTTAATCAGACCGAGTGGGCCGGCAGTACCGAGAGGGGTTTCCTCAAAAGAATAGTCGATCGACAGGCCAAACCGGCTGCCGTTGCCGAAATAGGCCTGTATCAGGTGTGACAAATGGCCCACCGCCAGGGTAACGCGGTTAAAGTTCTGGTTTTTCAATTGTCTTAAAATGACTTCGAGAATGGGATGGTTTCCAAGTGGCACCAGGGGCTTGGGTAAAGTGGCGGTAAACGGTTTTAGCCTGGTTCCTTTGCCTCCTGCAAGAATGATTGCCTGCATATTTTCCTCAGATGTTGTAAATGTCCGGTTTATAAAAATTCAGATGCGATTTGATAAACTCAATGCTGTGTGCCAGACCGGTTTCGATGGAATATTCCGGTTTCCAGCCAAGCATATCATTTGCTTTTAAACTGTTGCACAGTAATTCCACCACTTCACTTTTTTCCGGTCGTACCCGTTGCTCATCGGATAGAATTTTGATCTTTGGGTTTATCCGATCAATAATAATTTGAGCAACTTCCCCTATGGTAACGCCTTTTCCGGAACCCAAATTAAAAATTTCCCCGGCAATATTATCGGTCTCGGCAATTTTTATAAAACCATTTACCGTGTCCTGCACATAGTTAAAATCCCGGATGGGGGAGAGCGAACCCAGCTTTATGGTATTGTTTTTTGTGGTTAACGCCTGTGCAATAATGGTAGGAATAACAGCCCGCGCCGATTGTCGGGGACCGTAGGTGTTGAAAGGCCGTGCAATGGTCAATGGCAGGTCAAATGAGTTATAGAAACTCATGGCCAGGGCATCTGCGCCAATTTTGCTGGCACTGTAGGGCGATTGTGGCTGGAGCGGATGGTTTTCATCGATGGGCACATAACGCGCGCTGCCGTAAACCTCGCTGGTGGAAGTATGGATGACTTTTTTGCATCCATTTTCTTTTGCAGCCTGGCAAATATTCAGCGTGCCTTTGATATTGGTGTCAATATAGGAATCGGGCGCGCTATAGGAAAACGGTATGGCAATCAACGCGGCCAGATGAAAAACAATATCCGTGTCTTTGCTTATTTCCCTGCAATAATACGGATCGCGGACATCGCCGGTCAAAATTTCCAAATTCTCTTCTTCCCTGAATTCTTCCAGCCATCCCCAGTTATTAAAAGAATTATAGCAGGATAAGGCTTTAACTTTACAACCCTGTTTTAACAGTGATTGGGATAAATGTGATCCGATGAAACCATCGGCCCCGGTTACAAGAACGGTTTGATCTCTTAAGGTCATGGATTGTTACCTTTTACAAATAAGTAAAAATTTAGATAAAGCTAAAAATATTTATGGTATCGATAAACTTTAATCTTATAATTTAATCTGAAAATCAGATTAAGGACATTTTTTTCTGTTCTGTATTCTACCGTTTGCCGGAAGCCGTTCTACGATTCTTTTTTCAGATGTCTAAAGTTATTATAAAACGGTCAATCATCCAACTCTGGAAAGATGCTTACATTTTATGAATTATTTTTTTAAATTAAATGGTATTTTTAATATCTTTATGCATCTTAAACTCACCATTTTATAAACATACTACTTCGGGGGAGGAAAATTTATGGCAGTTACCAGTTCATCATCCGTGGTCCGGCGTGGTCCGTATCCGGAATTAACACCGGCATCGGTTATTGTAGGTTATGTGCTTGGTATCCTGATTGCGCTTAGTATCGGTTATGCAGCGTTGATCCTGGGTTTTTCCATCGAGGGGTCGGAGCTGGCCGCGATCCTCGGTTATGGTATTTTACGCGGTCTGATGGGCCGGAACAGCATCGTGGAAAACAATATAAATCAAACGGTTGCCAGCGCTGTCAACGGGGCCTCCGCCGGGATGATGTTTTCGGTTCCCGCGCTGTTTATTCTTGGGCAAACCGATTTTAATGCAGTCGTTATGATTTTCTCCTGTATTGCCGGGGGTGTTCTTGGCGTCGCCTTTATCATCCCGCTGCGCAAACAGATGATTGATTTTGAGCGGCTGACCTATCCCGGCGGCGTTGCCGTGGCGACCATTTTAAAATCCCCCGGGGCAGGGATACAGAAAGCCTATTATCTTTTGGGCGGTGCCTTGTTAAGCGCCATCATTCACTTTATTAGTCAATATACCGGTTTTGAAAATTGGGATGTGGGCGCATTGATTGGTTTGCCCGAATATATGAATGGTATCTGGTATGTTTCACTGTTAACCCTTGGCGCGGCTTATATTGCCGGTCGGGGAGGTATCTTTTTTATCATTGGCGGATTTATCTGCTACTGGCTGTTGGCGCCCATCATGTCCGGGATGGGGCTCTTGCCCTCAGCAGAAGTATTGACAAATGCAGGGCAGGGGATTGCTACTTATTTGCGCCTGGAATTATTTCGTCCGGTTGGGATTGGCATGCTTATAGGCGGGGCTTTGATGGGAATTGTCCTGGCCTTGCCACTCATCCTTAGCGCCGTTCGCAGTATGCAGTCTGCATCAAAAGTAAAATCTGCCGTTTCCACAGATGAAATGCCAATCAAATTGCTTTATTTCGCTGTTGCCGGCGCGGCGCTGCTCCTTTTTGTTATCGCCCTTAAATCTACTGCGGAAATGGGCGTGTTCCGTGGATTGCTTATGGCATTGATGGGAACCATCTGGATCTGGGTGTCCGGTGTGATTTTGAGTGAGTGTATTGGTCGCACCAACTGGTCGCCCTTAAGTGGAATGACGCTTATTGCTGTTACCATCTTGATTATCATCAGCAGTGGACTTGGTGATAAAGCCGCGATTTTTTCATCGCTGTTGGTTGGGGCCGCAACTTGTGTGGCCATGTCCCAGGCCACGGATATGATGATGGACCTT
>CAYWBI010000045.1:0-23591 GCA_964456445.1 uncultured Calditrichaceae bacterium | reverse complement strand
TTATCATCAGCCGTATAAAGAATCTTGACGCGCTTATTGACCAGGTGAGCGACGACACGTTTAATGAAGATGAACGTTTGCCCTACTGGGCCGAACTGTGGCCCTCCGCCAGGGCATTAAGCCATTATATACTTGATCATGCTTCCATCTTTAATTCAAGGAATATCCTGGAACTCGGCTGTGGATTGGGATTGACCACTCTGACGCTGGCCGAAACAAATCCCGCAAGTTTATTGGCAACCGATTACGAACAAGACGCGCTAAATCACACGGCAATGAATTTTAACTTGAATAAAATGAACCCGCCCGATTTTGCCCTGCTCGATTGGCGGACGCCCAAATTACAAAAAAAATTTGATGTGATCGTTGCATCGGATGTGGCCTACGAAGAACGGTTTTTTCAACCGCTGCTTAATATTTTCAAGGAATATTTGGCGATAAATGGCGTTATTATCCTGGCAGAGCCGAACCGCCATATTGCCCGCGGTTTTTTTGGCAAAATCGCCCTGCAGGGTTTTCAATATATTCAAAGCAAAATCACAGTCCATCAGGAGCCAAAGGAGATAATAGTGAGCATTTATCAAATAACAAAGAACAAATAGAACAAGGCGGGTTTATCCGACAGTTTTCGGAAAGCCTGAACTTCCGTTCGTACCAAAGTACTGTTCATGGAAAACAAAAAAAAATCAACAGCAATAAAAATAGGACCTGTCTAAAAAATGCTGTATCTGGAACCAATCCTTCTGCATCCAATCAACTTATTCGAATATTAAAACCGGAGCGTCACATGGCCGAAGCGGAACAAACTGTAAATTATCTTATCCTGCCCATCGATGGGATGACCTGTGCATCCTGTGCTGCACGGGTTAAACAAAGCATCAACGCGCTTTCCGATGTGGATACCGTGGACGTCAATCTCGCTGCGGAACAAGCCGCCATTGGTTTTTACGGTACCGCTCCGGACCCACAGGAACTTAAAGCCACAATCGAACAGGCCGGTTACCGTATTCGCAGCCGGACAACCGAGGCCCTGGCCCCGGGTTTTAACGACGCCACCCGGGCGCAAGCGATAGAAAACGCGGTGTTAAAAATTACGGGCGTGGAATCATGTTCGGTAAATGTGGGCAGTGAAAGCATCAGTATCGGGTATATCCCCGGCATCGCCGATATTCGGAAAATCATCGACACCATCGCGCGTGAGACCGGTGTAAAAGTTGTTTGGCAGGACTCCGGCAATCAAATCGATGCCGAACATGAAAAAATTATCGACCGGCGTATAAAACAACAATTCCATCATGCGGTTGTCTCGATAATCCTTGCCGTTGTTGTGTTTGTTTTAACCATGCATCATTTCTTTCCCGTTGTAAAATCCATTCCACAAAATATCCGTTACGGATTGGCTTTTTTATTGAGTAGTTGGGTTGTGTTTGTGGCGGGCGCAGAAATGTTCAAACGTTTTTTCTACAAGCTTATGCCGGGCAAATCAGACATGAATACCCTGGTAAGTCTTGGTTCCGGCATTGCGCTGGGCTATAGCTCCTTTATCTGGATTGCGGGGATGATCTCCCCGGAGAGCTATGGCGCATATCCGGTCTTTTTCGATTCTGCTACCTTTATAATCGGGTTTATCCTTTTGGGACGTTCATTGGAAGCACGCGCCCGAAAACAAACCGGTCAGGCCCTGCGCTCGCTTTCTGCCCTTCAGCCCGAACAGGCACATTTAGAACAAAACGGTTCGGTAGATGACGTCCCAATAGGCCAGTTAGCTCCTGGCAATACCTGCCGGATAAAAAATGGCGAGCATGTACCCGCCGATGGCGTCCTGCTTTCCGATAGCGCCGAAGTGGACGAGGCCATGCTTAGTGGCGAAAGTGTGCCTGTTGAGAAAAAACGCGGCGCCCTATTGCTTTCCGGCACCGTCAACGCCGGTAGTGAAGTCCGCATGCAGGTACAAAAAACCGGTGATGACACCGCTCTGGGACAAATTGTACGCTGGGTCAAACAGGCCCAGAATTCCCAGCCACCGGTACAAAAACTGGTGGACAAAATCGCCTCCATTTTTGTTCCCGTTGTTTTAGCCCTGGCCACGGTTACGCTCTTTATCTGGCTTATCAGCGGCGCAGAAACGGAACTCGCAGTGATGCATTTTATAAATGTAATCGTCATCGCCTGCCCCTGTGCACTTGGCCTGGCTACCCCGACAGCCATTGTTGTAGCCATGGGGCGCTCTGCCGCAAAAGGCACGCTGATAAAGGGTGCTGAAACTCTTGAAAAGCTTCTCAAAATAGATATGGTCTTGTTTGATAAAACCGGTACACTGACCAAAGGTAAAATGAGTTTACAAAAAATTATTACGCTGCAAAATAACGAGGATGAATTACTGGAATTGGCATCTGCATTGGAACGCCATTCAACGCACCCCATCGCCAAAGCCATCATCGATGCAACAAACAAACGTGGCCTACAAATTCCAACTGTGGATAAGGCCGATATGATGGCCGGATTTGGTATCCGCGCCACAGTGGGCGGGACAGCCCTGGCCGTTGGCAACAGAAAACTGATCCAGGCCATGGGCGTTGCATTCGATGAAAAGGTTCAGGAAAATGTGGATTTGCTTGCGGCACAAGGCATGACTCCTGTGTTTATTGTTAGGGCAAAGCAATTGCTTGGGATACTGGGCCTGGCGGATACCGTGCGCCCAGAAGCGGCCCAGGTCATAACAAAACTTAAAAAAATGGGTGTAAAAACGGCCATGGTAACCGGCGACACGCAGATTACCGCGGAGGCCGTGGCCAAATCGTTGCAAATAGATAAAGTATATGCTGAACAACCCCCACAGGTAAAGGCCAAAGTGGTTAAGGCATTACAGGATGAAAGCAGCGGCGTGCTTATGGTTGGCGATGGCATAAACGACGCTGTTGCCCTTTCGCAAGCGGATATCGGCGTTGCCCTGGCCGAAGGCACCGATGTGGCGATTGATGCGGCAGACATCGTTTTGTTGCACCCGGATCTTGAGCTTCTGCTTTCGGTAAAAAAACTGGCGCGTAAAACAGAACGGATCATCAAGCAAAACCTGTTTTGGGCTTTTGGTTATAACGTGCTGCTTATCCCCGTGGCGGCAGGTCTGTTGCATGTATTATGGGGGATTAATTTCAATCCGGCTTTCGCTGCCATGGCCATGGCCAGCAGCTCGGTTACCGTGGTGAGCAATAGCCTCAGGCTGCGCAGGGAGTAAAAGTAATTAATAATTCTTTGCCCGCAGGATATAGTTCGAATCGTCGGATTTTAGCCGTCCATGACGTTTATATTTTAATTGCCCAACTAAGTATTTTTACCCTTTTTCTGCTTCAAAAACAGAAATTTAATTTAGAACGGCAAGACCTCAGACACCAGACAACAAATCCATAAAACCTTATTTTCGGTATGCTAAATACTTTGTCACGCTTGTTCTTTTAGAACAATATTTATGATAACCCGCCTCGAATAATTGAACCTTAGGGACCGGCACAATTCAATTGTGCGGAACGCATTATTTTACTTCCATGACTTATATTATTAAAAAAATGTAGAAAGTGAATTTCTCTATTTTCTTTTTGGTTTTGTCTGCTTATATTTATGTATTGTATTATCCTTATGGATATAAGATTAAAAATTACAAAAAAGAAAATGTGAGAGGAATTTGAGAATGGCCGATAAATCTTTCAATGCCTTCGAAATGGCGCAAACACAATTTGATCAAATCGCAGACATGCTTGATCTTGATAAGGGAACCCGCGAACTGCTGCGTACACCGCTTCGGGAATATCACTTCGGCATACCTGTTAAAATGGACGATGGGACGACAAAGGTATTCAAGGGATTTCGTATTCAGCATAACGATGCACGTGGTCCGGCAAAGGGTGGCATTCGTTTTCACCCACAGGAGACCGTGGATACCGTTCGTGCCCTCTCAATGTGGATGACATGGAAAACCTCCGTAGTTGATATACCGCTTGGCGGATCAAAAGGAGGGGTAATCTGCGACCCACATAATTTAAGCATGGCCGAGCAGGAAAAAATCTGTCGTGGTTGGATACGCCAGGTAGCACGTAATGTGGGGCCGCTCAGCGATGTACCCGCACCGGATATAATGACCAATGGCCAACATATGTTATGGATGCTGGACGAATTCGAATTGATCCACGGCGGACACTATCCAGGTTTCATCACTGGCAAACCCGTTGGCATGGGCGGCTCGCTTGGTCGGACCGAGGCTACAGGATTTGGGGTAATATATACTCTGCGCGAAGCGCTTAAAAAGCTAAAAATAGATATCGCCAAAACAACTGCGAGTGTGCAGGGTTTTGGGAACGTGGCACAATTTGCCATTAAATTATACACTGATTTTGGTGGAAAAGTTGTATCGGTTTGTTGCTGGGATCAAAATGATCAAAAATCTTATACATATAAGAAAGAGTCCGGCATTACATACGAAGAGCTCATTACCATCACCGATCGTTTCGGATCCATTGATCAGAAAAAAGCGGCAGCGGCCGGTTACAAACAATTCGATGGGCAGGCATGGCTGGAACAAGATGTTGATATTTTACTGCCCGCGGCCATCGAAAACCAAATTACGGGCGACAGTGTAAAACTTATAAAACCATCGGTCAAAGTTATTGTTGAGGGCGCAAATGGCCCTACGACGCCCGCTGCAGACAAAGTACTCAAGGAACGCGGTACATATATCATCCCGGATTTTCTGGCCAATGCCGGTGGCGTTACCTGTAGCTATTTTGAACAAGTCCAGTCGAACATGAACTATTACTGGCCACGTGAGGAAGTTTTGGAAAAACTTGACCAAAAGATGACAGCCGCTTTTCTGGCCGTACATGACCTCGCCGAACAACGCGGTCTGTATATGCGTGAAGCGGCGTATATGATTTCCGTAAGCAGGGTTGCGCAGGCCTGTAAAGATCGGGGTTGGGTATAAACAACAAGTGTTAGAAAATAAAGGCTCCGCGGTAATAACCATGGGGTCTTTTATAAAAATATACTTATACGGTTTTAATACGTTTAATTGGACTGTTCAATAAGTTGATATTTATGGCAAAAGCTAAAAAATCATTTGATAAACTCATCGTCAGCCTGGAAGAACGCGTCCGGGAACTCAATTGCATTTATGAGATTGAGGAACTTCTTGCATTGCCCGATATTACAGTAAAAAAGGCCTTTAAAGAACTCGTTGCCATTATCCCTAAAGGCTGGCAATATCCGGAAATCTGTTCCGTTCGCCTTACCTACCGCACAACAAGTTATACATCGGATAATTTTCAGGAATCCCCCTGGTCGTTAAAAAAAGAAATTATTGCCAACCAACGCAAAGTTGGCTTACTCGAGGTCTTTTATTCTGAAGAAAAACCGGAGGAATATACCGGCCCGTTTATTGAGGACGAGGTCAATCTTTTAAATACCATTGCCACGCGGCTAAGCCATTTTTTAGTTTATCAAAAATTAAAAATGGTATTTAACAAGTGGGAAAACACCAAACAGAATATCACGGATAAAAATGAGGGTGAGTGGCAAATAGTCCTTGAATTATTAAGACGCACCGACCCGGACCTCTATATTCGTATTGCCCGAAAGATGCTGAATCATCTTATATGGAGCGGGATAGATGAAGCCGAGCGTGTTTTACAGGCTTTTAACCCCACCCCACAGTATCAATCCGATGATGTCATGGGTGAAAGCAACGTACCCCTGCAAAAATGGGATTTTGAAAATTCCGCCAAGATTAGCAATGAAGTTTTTAAACTTGCCATAAAGCACCTTAACAATTCCGAAATATTAGTAAAAATACAAAAGTGGATGCAGCAGGACAAAACGGCTTTTCTTGTCCGGGCAACATCCAATAACGATACATCGCTAACCGAAATTGCCGAGGCCATCCACAAATATTATCAGATTACGCCGGAAGGGCTGGAGCTCATGCCCTCTACCCTTATCGGCGTCCGGGCAGCTCTTATCCGTCGCTTTTTTAGCGAGCAACTGGAGTTTGTGAATATTGCCAAAAACTATGTACACATTTCTGATTTTAATGAACTCCTGCAAACAGTGATTTTCCCCACAGGCAGCCATGGTAAATTAGGTGGAAAGAGTGCCGGCATTTTTTTGGCAAAACGCATACTCAGAAAAAATGTTGCCGACAAGGAAATTTTAAAACGTATAAAAACGCCCAAAAGCTGGTATATTACCTCGGATACATTGATTCATTTTATGCACTTCAACAACCTGGAAGAGATCCTGGAACAAAAGTACAAAGATATCGATGAGATTCGCCAGGAATATCCTCATATCGTTCAGCTTTTCAAAAGTTCCCATTTTCCGCCTGAGATTATAAAAGGCTTGTCCGTTGCACTTGACGATTTTGGTGATCATCCCCTGGTGGTACGTAGCTCAAGCTTGCTTGAAGACCGTCTTGGCTCCGCTTTTTCCGGGAAGTATAAAAGCTTATTCCTGGCCAATCAAGGCAACAAGCGTGACCGTCTTGAGCAGCTTATGGATGCTATTGCAGAAGTTTATGCATCAACCATTGGCCCCGACCCCATAGAATATCGCAGCGAACGCGGCCTGATAGATTTTCATGAGGAAATGGGTATCGCCATCCAACAGGTTGTGGGCAAGAAAGTCGGTAAATATTTTCTTCCCGCTTTTGCCGGAGTGGCCTTTAGCAATAATGAGTTTCGCTGGTCGCCGCGTATTCGGCGCGAGGATGGTCTTATACGTATGGTTCCCGGCTTGGGCACACGCGCCGTGGACAGGGTCAGCGATGATTTCCCGGTTTTGATTGCACCCGGGCAGCATGGGTTACGGGCAAATGTCAGCATAAATGAAATCGTCCGGTATTCACCACAAAAAGCCGATGTTATAAATCTTGAAACAAATGAATTTGAAACGGTGGATTTGAATGATATTTTCCACAAATATGGCAATGCTTATCCTTTTATTCAGCGGGTTGTTTCAATTTTTGAGCATAACAATATCCGTAAACCGGTCGGTTTGAATACAGATTTTACAAAGGAAGACCTTATTGTAACCTTTGATGGATTGGTGCAGGATTCTTCTTTTATAAAAATCATCAATACCATGTTAACAACTTTACAGGCGGCGCTTGCCACACCGGTTGATTTGGAATTTGCCTCAACCGGCGATGATATCTACTTATTGCAATGTCGTCCCCAAAGTTATAGTAAGTATGACGCGCCTTCACCCATACCCGATGACATCCCCAAAGAACATATTCTTTTTTCTGCACATAAATATATCTCCAATGGGCTTGTGCCTCAAATAACGCACGTTGTCTATGTTGATCCTGATGCATACAACAACATTGATAACCACAAAATATTAAAAAAAATTGGCGTTGCAATTGGGCATTTGAACGCGGTTTTGCCAAAAAGAAAATTTATTTTGATGGGTCCGGGCAGGTGGGGAAGCCGAGGCGATATAAAGTTGGGGGTCAATGTAACTTACTCGGATATCAACAATTGTGCTGTTCTTATTGAGATAGCGCGTAAAAAGGGCAACTATTTACCGGACCTGTCGTTTGGAACGCATTTTTTCCAGGATCTGGTGGAAGCGTCGATCCGCTATTTACCTCTCTATCCCGATGAGGAAAGTGTAATTTTTAAGGAAGATTTTTTTACGGACAATATAAACTTATTACCTGAACTATTACCCGAATTTTCAGACCTGAAAGATGTTGTAAAGGTTATTGACGTGCAACAGGCCACAGACGGTATGTTACTGCACATTTTAATGAATGCCGATCTGGAGAAGGCGGTTGCAATTTTTGCCCCTGAAAGTGATTTTAAAGCCGGCGCCATTATACCGGAAAGTGAACCTGGAGTTAATTCGAACGCCCCCTCCGAATGGCGTCAAAAAATGGCCGAGAAAATTGCGGCACAATTAGACCCCGTGCGGTTTGGCGTACAAGCCATGTTTATTGGTGGCAGTGTAAAAAATAAAACGGCCCAACCTGGCAGTGATCTTGACCTTATTATCCGCTTTAGTGGGACACAAGATCAAAAAGCGGGACTTTTAAACTGGCTCGAAGGCTGGAGTCTGGCTCTGGACCTCATGAATTTTTATCGCACCGGCATTAAATGTGGAGGATTGCTGGATATCCATTTTTTTAGCGATCTCAAAGACAAAAAGGATTTAAGTAATTTAAAGCGGCTCCTTTTAGCCGTTTCACATAGTAATAAACAATAGAAACCTGCCCGTTGATATATGGGTTTAAAAAACACAGAACTACTCACATTTATAAAGAGGGAGTTACACATGAGTGACTATATTAAGTCCCTAATGGAACAAGTTAAGGCAAAAAACCCCGTCCAACCTGAATTTCATCAGGCTGTAGAAGAAGTAGCCGAATCACTTTCTCCTGTTTTTGAACGGCATCCAGAATATCGCAAAGCAAAAATTATGGAAAGGATGGTCGAACCGGAACGTGTAATATTATTTCGCGTACCCTGGATGGACGATCAGGGTGAATTTCACATTAACCGTGGTTACCGCATTGAGATGAACAGTGCCATCGGTCCTTATAAAGGTGGACTGCGTCTTCATCCATCTGTAAATATTGGTATTTTAAAATTCCTCGCCTTTGAACAAGTGTTCAAAAACTCGCTTACAACACTTCCGATGGGCGGTGGCAAAGGTGGTTCCGATTTTGATCCAAAGGGTAAAAGTGATTTGGAAGTGATGCGTTTTTGCCAAAGTTTTATGACCGAACTTCAAAGACACATTGGACCGGATACGGACGTACCTGCGGGCGACATTGGCGTTGGAGGTCGTGAAATCGGTTTTCTTTTTGGACAATATAAACGCCTGCGTAATGAATTTACCGGCGTTCTTACCGGTAAAGGCCTCAACTGGGGCGGCTCTCTTATCCGTCCGGAAGCAACGGGTTATGGTTCGGTTTATTTCGCCAATGAAATGCTTGCCACGCGCGGTATGGATTTTAATGGAAAAACCTGCCTGGTTTCCGGCAGTGGGAACGTAGCACAATATACCATTCAAAAAATCAATCAGTTAGGTGGTAAGGTCGTGACTGTTTCCGATTCATCCGGCTATATTTATGATGAGGCCGGAATAGACGCTAAAAAATTGGCTTTTATTATGGATATTAAAAACAATCGCCGCGGTCGTATCAAAGAATATGCGGATAAGTTCTCAGGGGCCGTTTACAATGCCGTCGATCCGCAGCGCGACCATAATCCACTATGGGCTCATAAGGCCGATTGTGCCTTCCCAAGTGCCACACAAAACGAAATTAACGCAAAAGACGCCCAAAATCTTGTCAACAATGGTGTTGTTTCTGTTTGTGAAGGCGCTAATATGCCAACAACGCTTGATGGTGTAAACCTGTTTATCCAGGAGAAAATTCTGTATGGACCTGCAAAAGCCGCCAATGCTGGTGGAGTTGCCGTTTCCGGTCTGGAAATGTCACAAAACAGCATGCGTCTTTCCTGGACAAGTGAAGAAGTTGACAAACGTCTTCAGAACATTATGAAAAGTATTCACAAAACGTGTGTTGATACAGCTGAAAGATTTAACTGTGAAGGAAATTATGTGAATGGTGCCAATATTGGCGGGTTCCTGAAAGTTGCCGACGCCATGATGGACCAGGGATTGGTTTAATATTATCCGGGCCGCCTTGTCACACAGTGTGAGCTTTCCCAGGGCTTTGGGCGGTCCGTTTTTTGATGTAAACAATTTGTTATAGTTTTCTATAATAATATAGATATTTTCCTATATTTGCCCATGGCACATTTTTCAAACGAGTCTTTGTTAAAACTTTTTTCCATCCCATCCATCGGACCGGTCCGAATGCGGAAACTTATTGCGGTGCTGGGAGACCCATACACCGTATTACATGCGCCATTACGCCGTTTGATGAGTATTGACGGAATCGACAAAATAACGGCTTCAAAAATTAAAAAGGGGCCAAATCCTAATTTTGTTGAAGATCAACTTATACAACTGCAAAAGCATGGCGCCCGCCTTTTAACTTATTGGGACAAAGACTACCCGGAGAGATTAAAGAGTATATTTGATCCACCGGCTTTTTTGTTTATAAAGGGAAAACAGGAATTGCTTAATACTCCTATCATTGGCATCGTAGGCACACGTGTACCCAGCAGCTACGGGCAACATATTACCCGACAGTTTTGTTCCGATCTGTGTGGGGAAGGGTTTACCATTGCAAGCGGTTTTGCCAGGGGTATAGACACGATTGCACATAAAACGGCCATCCAACAACATGCGCCTACAATTGCCGTTTTAGGCAACGGCCTCGATTATATTTATCCATCCGAAAATAAAAATATCATGGAGGGTTTTTTGTCCAACGGTTTATTGATATCTGAATATCCTTTTGGGACAAAGCCCGACGGTGGAAATTTTCCCAAACGAAACCGTCTTATAAGTGGTCTCAGTATTGGCATACTCGTTACAGAAGCGGGGAGCAAGAGTGGTGCGTTATTAACCGCTATGTATGCGGCGGACCAAAACCGGGAAGTCTTTGCCGTTCCCGGGCCCGTTACTTCCGGTAAAAGCACGGGATGCAATAATTTAATAAAACAAGGGGCAAAACTGGTACAATCGGTACAGGATATTCTGGTCGAAATCGAAGGACAACTAAACCACGTGTTTAGACCAAAACCCGAACCGCAGCTGGCAGGTAACGAAAAAATCATTTATTCTATTTTAACAAACGAGCCATTGCATATCGATCAAATCGCCATAAATGCTAAATTAAGCACATCTGAAAGCCTGACCGCGTTATTGACCCTTGAGCTTAAAAACCTTATTCGACAAATGTCCGGCAAAATGTTTATACGGATTTAAAACACCCTAATAGCACTTTTATTTTTAGGTATATTGTTATAAGTTATTAGAGTTTAGCAGGAGTAATTATACTTTATAAAGACCTTTGATTGGGCATATTACCGGTAGAATGGAATTAGATATGATCAGTGAGTTTTTTCAGGAATCGCCGCGTAAACAAATAATCGGTTTATTTTTAGGCCCCATTTTTTTTATATTGATTTTTTTCTTCACATCACCAGCCGGAATGTCTGAGCAGGCGCTGGCCATTTTAGCATCGACATTCTGGATTGCCATTTGGTGGATCACAGAGGCCATTCCAATTGCGGCCACGGCGTTGATACCCATAGTTCTATTTCCCGTCACTGGTGGTTTGGATATAAGTAAAACCACGGCGGCATTCGGTAACCCCATGATATTTTTATTTATTGGTGGTTTTATTCTTGCGGTGGCAATTGAACGTTGGGGGCTGCACAAACGAATTGCAATGAACATTATCCACCTTATGGGAACACGTAGTTCATCCATTTTACTTGGTTTTATGATTGCAACGGCTTTGCTTTCTATGTGGATATCAAATACGGCCACCACCATTATGATGATGCCCATCGCCCTGGCAATCATTACCTCTGTTACTGCCCAGGCGAAAGAATCAAAAAACAGTCAACTGCCAATATTTGGAAAAGCGCTTATGCTTAGCATTGCCTATGCCGCTTCGATCGGGGGCATGGCCACGCTCATTGGCACCCCGACCAATGTAATATTTTCAGGAATCGTTAAACAGCTTTACAACTTCGATGTTACTTTTTATCAATGGATCGTATTTGCCCTGCCCCTGACCATTTTGTTGTTGTTTATTACCTGGTTTTATTTGGTGCGTATAGCTTTTCCTTTACGTTATTCTCATATACCCGGTGGTCAGGAAGAAATTAAAAAGGAACTACGTTCTTTAGGGAAAATGAGCCACGAGGAAAAAACGGTCAGTATTGTCTTTTTAATTACAGCGCTTGCCTGGATATTTCGGTCCTTTTTATTGGTAAAAATTATTCCAGGCATAAATGATACCATTATCGCCATGAGCGGGGCCATTGTTTTATTTATACTGCCATCCAAAGCAACTCCGGGAAGCAGGATACTTGATTGGGAAAGCGCGGTCAAGCTCCCCTGGGGGATCATAATGTTATTTGGCGGTGGGCTGGCTTTGGCAAGTGCCTTCAAGGTATCCGGTTTAGCGGTATGGATCGGCGATAAAATGAACCTGTTACAGGGGGCGGGTTTCTTTTTGCTTCTTCTTGTAATTATAGCGTCTGTAAACTTTTTAACAGAAATAACCTCAAATGTTGCCACGGCTTCAATGATCCTGCCCATACTTGCCGTGTTGGCCAAAGTTCTGGATATTCATCCGTTTTCGCTTATGATAGCCGCAACTTTGGCGGCATCATGTGCCTTTATGCTACCGGTGGCAACGCCGCCTAATGCCGTTGTTTTTGCATCCGGCGAGCTAAGCATGCAGGATATGGTAAAGGCAGGGTTTTGGATGAATATTATATCAATAGCCATTGTAAGCGTTTATGTCTATTTTATTTTACCGCTTATCTGGAATTTTGACTGGCAGGTTTTTCCACATATATTTAAATAACCCCGTGATAGGATACCACGGGGTTATGTGATATTCTAATTTTCCGCCATACCCGAATAGGTAAGAGCGGCGCCCATTAAGGCCATGTCTTTTAACAAACTCATCATAGACATCTGCATTGCAGCTCCAGTCCCAGTTATAATCCCAGGAAGATGCATCGTAAGGATAAAAATCAAAAGTAACACAGCCAATAATAACGCTGATAACTTCATCATTTTCTGCATAATAATACTTACACCGGCTAAAATCAGCGCCAATCCTACCAGGTAAACCCAAAAGACACCTCCGGGTAGAGGTACCATTCCCGCCATGTCGCTGCCGTTCATCATATGTAACAGACCAAAAACAATAAACGGAATGGCAAATAAATAACGAGCTACAGTCGTTGTTAATACCTTCATAAGACCTCCTTATTATATGTGATTATATAATTTAGCCAATATTCATTCTAATTAATTACGAATGCGTACTAAATAAGTCACGAAATACGGGATGAAATCAAATTAAGACATAATAAATAAAAAAGAAAAAAAGGCCGGTTGAAAACCGGCCTTTTGTAAAACAATAAGCACTTTTAATTAGAAACCTACTTTAAGAGAGAAAAGATTGTTTCCATCAAAGTACTGTGAATCACGGTATGAATAATCGATGGTTAAATTAATACCACTTAAATTATAATTAAAACCGGCTCCGGCCGTAAAGCTGTATAGCTGATCTTTTGTATCCAAAACCGTGTCATAAACATATCCTGCACGGACAGCGAACATTTTGTTAAACATCCATTCGCCGCCAAAACGGTAATTATCCGAACCATAGTTATAGTTACTAAAGTTTGAAGATAATAACAGGCTGTTTTGAGCGTTAATATCCATTTTATAGGACATACCGATTTCAAAACTTGCCGGCAGGTTATCAATAGCTGCTTCACGATTCACAAAATCTGTAAAATTTTGTGAACTTGTTTCGACAGCTTCACGATTCAAACCACTACCGGAATATTGAAGGCTTGTGCCAATATTGTGCATAACCAAGCCAAAGGACAATCCTTTAAAGCCGGCCAAATCATGATATTGGATACCGGCGTCAAAAGCGATGGCGGAAGCGCTTGCCCGATCAACATTTTCGCTGATTACCTTTCCGGTCAAACCAACCTGAATAACATCGGTCAACATAGCGGAATAAGTTAAACCAACGGTTACAAATGTCGGTGAAAAAATACGTCCGCTGGCGCCATCAGGATCCTGAACGGTAGTCAGGGGAATATCACCAAAATCAAACGCTTTTAATGATACGCCCAATTTACCTAAGCTGCCCATATCAAAACCAAGCGCCATATAGTTAACGCTTACATCATTAAAGATGGTCATGGAAGAAAACACGCCTGTTGCGCTCCCGGACATGGAAGACAAGCCGGCAGGGTTCCAGTACATACCATCAATTCCCTCGGTTGTAGCGATATTCGAACCGGCCATGGCCAAATAGCGCGCGCCAACCGGAACAACCGTTTGCATACCTCCGGCCGTCCCAAATCTGGAAACATCACCGGCGTATGTTGACCGCAGCCCTAGAACAAGGAACACAGCCATTAATATACTAATTAATTTTTTTATATCTTTCATTTTTGACTCCTTATAAGAATCTACTATCAGTTATTATTCACTATTCGATTAGAAGAATTTAATTTGTTGTCTTCTTTGAATAACGAAGAGCTTCAACACTTTAGTAACTTTGCTACCATTCGATAGAGTCATCTCGACATGTGCAAAATAGATACCGCTTGCCACAGGTAAAGAGTTCCCGTTCCGTAGATCCCATTGCATAAACTGGGTTGTGTTGGAGGCTGGTTTTTCCAATTTACGTACTTGCTCACCACCCAGATTGAATATGCGAACAGTCGCTTTTTCTGTTAGGTGATAGAAGGTTACAAACCGGTTAAACCTGTTGCTTTCCTGTGCATTTCCTGCATAATAAGGATTCGGGAAAACCGTAACCTTTTCCGCAGCAGATTTTTCCAAAGCAACAGATTGTTCCACTGCCGGAGCTGTAAAGGTAAAGGTATCTGTAGTTGCATTGGGTTTATTCGTAATAAAACGAACAACAGTTCCAGCTTCCGGCAATGTACCTCCCCCACCAAAATCACAGAAAATCAATCGGGCCAAGACTTCATAAGAATTTGGAGCCCACCAGCTATAAGTAAAGGCACCAGAGGTCAGATCAGCATCAAATTTGTCATAAGTACCATCAGCATTTGCCGGTTTACGTAAATATATCCAATCTGAAGCAGGGAAGCCAAAAACTTGATCCGTGTCAGTAAAATCAAAAACACCGACTGTAGCTCCACCTGAATAACCACCCGTTAGTAAACGGATATCATCCGTTGTATCACTATAAGTACTAATACCAACATCGTAGGCCTTAAAACGAACGTCCTGATAGACGTCAGCATCATACCACCACAAATACTTACCATCAAGTGTATCAGCAGTAAAGCGAATTTCGGCATCATTGGAGCCAAGATTAGCAATACTCCGCGCATATCGGGCATATGCTGTTGCCGAAGTACCATCACCGCCACCTGCACTCACATAAAAGCGATTTCCATCGGAAGCAGCGCTTAAGCTTAACCAAACATTATTTCCGCCATAAGGTGTACCTGCACCATCATAATCAGCTTCGGTCAACGGGCCGCCGGCATTTGCAACTTCAACAATAGCTTTAACGCCAAATGACGGTCCAGAAACGCGAATTTGCAAACCATCAGCTATTGGTGCGTCGTTTGCACCATCAATAGAAGCAGCTTGCGGTTGTTTATTTAATATAACCGTACTCGTAGTATTATCCTTTAAGCCCCATAACATTTCACCAAAAGTGGCCGAGTTAGTATCTTCATCAACAGCAAAGAATACAGAATACTCATGACCAGTTGTGGATGATGGATCCACTATTATTGTTTTTACAACACCATCACTACCACCACTGCTATGGGTAACATCCGGTGTGTCGCCTGCTGTTCCGGTAACTTTTTTTCCAGGTGCATCACCCTGAGTTGTTACAGGAATCACAATCATCGATGATTCCAATGTTTTGTCCTGAAGCAATTGTGGGTCCGGGTTATAGTTGTAAGCGGTTACTGCAAAATAATAGGTGTTACCGGGAAACAAGTCTCCTCCGGTAATGTAATTTTTATCAATAACAAAATAACGTTGAACCCCATTATCCTTACCAAACTGAACAGGAACGGTTTTAGTAACACCATATTGCTCGAGGAATTTTGGTTGTTCGATGGTCGTAACGCCATCAACTTTATCAAAAGTGCCTATACGGACAATTTTTGTCTCAATTCCATAGGAGATTTGATAAATATTATATCCCTGGAAATCATATTCGGTGCTATCGCTATCGGCAAATTTTGTTTTTTCTGTACGGTCAAGAGCTGCAAGGTCATTTCCCCAGTTAAGCACAATCTGGTTCTCAAAAGGTGCGGCAACTACCTGAGGTGAAGGCGGCGCTTTTGGTATGGTGGTAAACAAATCATTATATAATTGTTGTGCAAGTTTATCGGTTTCCTTTACCTGTACAACGGAATTGAGATAATCACTTCCACTACCGCCAAGAACCGCTACTACCACTTCTTGTTCATCACCGGGGGCCATGGTAAATGGCCCGGTTGCAAGACCCATACGGCGGTCGGCAGGAGCAAAGTTAGCGCCTTGTCCGTCCAGGTCACCTGTTCCGGCTGCCGGATCCCCATCAAGCGGGAATTTGGTTGCTTCACCCGTTGCACGGTGTGTGAAAGGTGTAGGATTCTGAACATCCGTAGTACTTATAAATCCACGCAAAAGATTGTACCATTCCAAAGTACCATCATGGTTTCCAAGGGGAGGATCACTCCATTCCGTATTACCGGCGGAAAAATACAAGAATGCCGTCATCGGCAGGTTTATTTTTCCCGGTCCAACTTGTTTAAGGTTAAATACTGCATAGTCTTGGTCATCAAGGACACCATTACCATTCAAATCCTGGTCGGCTTGTCCATCAACAATAGGACCCTGAAAGAAGTCATATCCCACGGCCGAGGGTGCTAAACCAAAATCATCAAAAGCATCGTCATGTGCTGCACCATTATAGGCAAAGGCAAAACCCAAATTCGGGTCACAGCCCACAACGTCATCCGAATAGTTACCTAAATCCGGGTCACACCATTGGGCTACGTACATGCTGTCAAATGTTGTAGTGGATGTATTGATAAGTTTATACTTCTTAAACATCAATTGTCCCAAACGGGCGCTCTTTTGATTATAGCTCCACATGGTTACCTGCAGCTCCACACCCATCGGATCGGAACCTGCAAAGTTGAGCATGGTTGCCGCATCCGCATCATTGGCCACATAAAAAACAACCTGATCGGCGCTGGCAATACCTGGATAATCACCCTTTGTAGGGTCGGGCATACCATTATCGTCCAATACCGGATCATAAACGCCAAGCTGACCATGTGTCGTATCATCTACATACGGCGCGCCCGCTGCAACCGGCCAATCCATCCAGTCTTTTTTGTACTGATCAATAATGGACTGTGCCTCGGCATCGGTTACGTTTTCAGACTTCTTTTGAAAAAACTCGCCGGCATCTTCTTTTACAGCAGATATGGCCAAGGTCGCCCAATCACCGCGGATACGGTAGATCCGATCCAACACCGGACTTGTACCCGTACGATAAGTGGAACCACCTACCTGGATATTACCATTGACCTTGGCGCCCCAGACAACGCCGTCTTCATAAATTACCCCTGCCGTTCCACGGGGATAAACACCACCACTGCTACCGGCGGGGTCAATACCCGACTTACCATCATAGTATAACCAGTATGACCAGTTATTTATATTGCACAAAGTCCGAACGGGATCCAGCGCCGTTGTCTTTGCCAAATTATTATGTTGTTGCGTTTGTTCCGGGCCTTTTGCAAAAGAACCCAAGGGCAACAACAGGACCATAAGCCCTATTAACATTGATTTCATAAGAATTTTTCGATTCATTTGTTACCTCACATTTGAGTTTCAAATTTTATCACAATTTTCTAGTAGGTAAGTTTGACACCAAAGAAAATTTGACGCGGCTGACCATAGAGCTCCAAACCAAGTTGGCTGCGATATGCACCGCCATTTTCCAATACAATGGCTTTATACATATCGACATAACTTTGCCCCAATTGTTCAATGTTCTGCCCGGAAATCTTCGGATCTGATAAATAACCATCGTCCGAAGCGCTACCGGTTTTTTGATATACATTTAAAACATTCTTGGTGTTAAACAGGTTATTGACCCGCATATATATCGTGGCATCCATTTTTTCCGTAAGGGTAAAGGTTTTATCTAATCTAATATCCGCCAAAAAATTCCACGGAGTTGTTGAAGAGTTAATGGGTTCCAAAGCCGTTCTGGAGCGTGTATCGAACATATAATCCACACCGGCGGTATAAGGATTGACCTGTCCACCGGCAGGGGCCGTTACATAGGTATAAGGGTGGCCACTGTTAAAAGTAAAGAGCAGATTGGCTCCAAAACGCTCAAAAACCGTTCCACCATCATTACGGCCAAAACGATAATCAAGATTAACCGTACCACGATGGGTTTGAGAATAATCCAAAGGTGATGTTACAGTCGGAACCGCGGTTCCCTGTTCCAGGGCCGAGCGGTATGATGTACTATTCGATCCGCTACCTTCAGCATCCGTCAGTGTATAATTAAACTGAGCTTGCAATCTGTTTACACGACGCAAAGTCATTTTTATTTCAAGACCCTTGGTCGTAGCAAAGTCGCCATTTGCCAGACGGCCATAGGAACTGATTTTAGCACTGGCATTTGCCTTTTGTTGAATTACCTGAATCTGACCTTTGATATTCCGATAAAAACCGGTTATATCAACAGCCGCAAAATCGGATAATTGACGACGAAAACCGATTTCATAGTTTGTTGTGCGAAC
This sequence comes from uncultured Calditrichaceae bacterium, assembly GCA_964456445.1. GTDB lineage: Bacteria > Calditrichota > Calditrichia > Calditrichales > J004 > CAYWBI01. The sequence goes on along the minus strand of CAYWBI010000045.1, from coordinate 5,097 downwards.
GGGGTCCAAACCATACCCAATTGGATTTATATAGTAGTTGCCACCGATGGCAATTTGAGTATTAAATCGATTGTTCGATGTGTAAATTTGGTTCAGGTTCGGTAATTGAGCAAATTTCCCATATTGAAAATAAAACACCGTGCGTTCGTTTACAGGGAAAGAGAAACCAAGACGTGGGCTGAAAATCACAAATGGATCAACGGATTGCCATTCACTATCAAGAATCTTTTTATTTACAATTTTTGGATTCGCCGGGTCTCTCAGCGTACGGTCATCGCTATCGTAGTAATCCATACGTAAACCGGCATTGATAATCAAATCATCATATTCAATTTTATCCTGAACAAACAGAGCGCCATAAAGCGGTTGTTTTGGCGCTTGGACGATACTTCCATCGGAATATGTTTTCCTGGAGTCAATCGAATTTCCATAAATATCATAGCCATAAGAGCCAACACCGCTATTCAGTATCCACTTCTCAACTGGAATGGCGTTTGCACTACCGTATGTATCAAAACCTTGTGCGTTTCCATAAGCAGTATCGGCGGCAAGAATCATAACACTCGGTGAAATCGCAAAAGAACGTACTTTATATGAACGTGCTTCTACACCTGCTCTAATCTCATGGTGCCTTCCAATTTGTGTTGTAAATTTAGCGGAACCGGAGAAATAGCTTTGATCCAATTTACGGTAATAGTTGCTTGGCGTTCCTTTGCGCGCGAAGGGCATACCATTGAATTGATACCCATAGTCCGGTCGATGTGCATCACGGTACGTACCGCCATGTGCCGCAACTTTGCTACTATCGTACCAGGACATCCAATCATTGCCTAAGTAACTATCACCACGTTCTATATTATATCCAAATGCTCCAAGATTTAGCTCATAAAAAGTGGTTGGCGATAATACATGGGTCATTTTACCGGTAATTAGATAGGTATTTAAATCATCATATGTTTGGCGGTCATCGAGGATATTTAACCAAGGAGCGCCGTCAAGATAATTGCGGCTGTTATTGTAGGTACCGGAAATACGAAAATTGATCGGGTTAAAATCAAAAGAGACCGATCCGTTTAAAGCATAACGATTGCTTTTGTTATGTGGTGTAAATCCATCCGGGTAAACCATGTTAACCGTATCTGTATGTGCATGTTGGCTTGGGTTGGTATCAATTAGGCCATCAAACTGATACCCCTTGCTGAAACGAACCTGACGGTCACCCTGATAATAATTTTCACCGGCGATAAAATATTTGATTTTATTGCCCATGATCGGGCCGCTTAAGGAAACAACACCGATATGGTGCTGATAGGCATAAGTACCGAGAAACTTTTCACCGGTGGCCGCAAACTTATCTGTTTGGAAATCAACAGATGCATGAAAGTCCGGCGTACCCGATTTGATTTGAGAGCGAATAATACCGGAGTTGGCGCCACCAAATTCAGCGGTGTATCCACCGGTTAGCACCTGGACTTCTTCAACAGCATCCTGAATAACATGGATGGCATTTGTATTGGTCAAGGCATTGGAAGTAGAAGCACCATCCAAATAATAACCGACTTCATCCGAACGGCCACCACGGATGTGGACAGCGCCGTTTTGAAGAACGACACTCGCTTGCAGGGCAAGGATACTATTTAACCCGCGAACAGGAATAGATTGAATATCATCTGAAGTTACAAGAGAATAACTTTGTGTTACGTTTTTCTCTACCAAAGGACGTTGAGCTTGAACTATAACAGCCTCACCCAATTCCAGGGTTGTTTGTTTTAGTTCAAAGTTTTGATCATTTGTAACGCCCGCGGAAACACGAACACCTTCCAGGACAACATCTTTATAACCAATGTAACTGGCATGTAAATTATACGTACCAACCGGCACGTTTAAAATAACATAATAACCGTCAATACCGGTCATAGCTCCCATTGTCGTACCATCCAGTACAATGTTTACACCTACGAGAGGCTCGCCGGAATCCTTATCGGTTACTATACCCGCCATCTTACCTGATTGAGCAAAAATGGTCGCGGGGAGTAAGAATAAGAACAACAACAGTAATTTTCTTATTGACATAATAAACCCTCCTAATGATTTATAAATAATTAACTAACAGAACAATATTACGAATCTATCATACATTCCCCTCCGTAGTTGTACTCTGTCCGGGAAAGTGTGTTCTTATCCGTTTTTGCATTCTGAAACCATAGCTAAAATTAAAACGACTATAAAACTTAGCTATAGGCCTCTGTATAAAAGATGCGGCCATTAATGCAATAACAAACGTAAACTCCACGTTTCCTGGATTAAGTTATATTGGATATTAATTAGATCGTTTGATTGGTTGTTTGAGTTTCCCGGGCTCGTGTACAAACATACTACATTCAAAAAAAACTGTCAAGTGTTTTTAGTGAAAGTAATCTATTTGAATTTTAAGGGCTTTATCCGCAAATAAAGGGTTATTTTTATATCTTTTGCCCATCCTGGCAAACTTCTTTACAAGCAAGGACAATGATTCTTTTATTCTGTTTTTTTATAAACGACAGCAACTGAGAAATGACCATTCTATCTACTTAAGAATATCCGGATAAATTAATGCCAGTTTATCCAGCGCCTCATGCGAAACAAAGTCAAACTCAATCCCTATTGCAAAAGCAGGGGTATCTGCTATAGACGTTTGATTTCGTATCAGCCCATTTACCTTTACGATATCATCACCTACCCCGATTGTGAGTTCAATCTTTGCCCCTGGGATCATTTCATCTTTAGACTTTAGGGCCATTCCCGTCCGACTAATGTCTATGGTGGTTGCAATTCCGGATAATGTGATACGGCCCTGGTCATCAAACATGTTATATGAAACAAAATTTTCTGAATCAATCCTCTGGGATTCACGAGCTGCAAAATCCATTTAACCTCCTGACTTACACAATATAAAGAAAATAATTGATGCCTTTTTACAAAACAAACCTTCTGTTATAGATGAGTTCACTCTAAAAAGCCTTAAAGGGCTTGATAATGAGAGGGACAACTTCTTTTCCCCGCCATAAATGGCAGGGCTAGTCAGATGTTTTTAATAAAGTTACATACTTTGACTAACCCCATCCTTTAGGATGGGGAAAACACGACCCACCCCTAATTTGGGGCTTTAGCCCCCTTTTTAGACCAGACTCATAGATTGTTTCTAAATGAATTTTCCATTTTAAACTTTTATACTCCTGCATACTTCTTAAACAATTTCCTTGAGTAGCTGCTCAAATTCGGCATCCGGTTGCTTGTTTTCATCTTTTAGAAGCTGTTCAAATTCATTGGTTATGATCCGTATCTTTGCAGATGCATCCAGGCGTCTGTTCAAATACATAATTTGTTCATCATGATAACGAACAATTCCTCCACGAAAATTTCCCCGGTCTGTCTTGACGGGAATTTCATGATTTTCTAAATACAAAATAAGTTTTTGAAGTTTTTGATCGTCGGTCATAGTCCAGGAATTTTATTTTAAACAAATGTCGTTAATAAAATTAACAATTTCAAGCGCATCTGCATAAATGGTTAAAATTGTTTTAAAAACCTCTGCTACAAGCCCTTCTCTCCGCTGTTCCATTGGAAAACATTTCGATTATACAAGCTTAGCCTTGAATAATTTCATCATGTTCCTTTTGTTGTTCGATAGTCGTCGCCATGGTCTAACATGGATTAGTAATAGTCCATTTATACTCTTTTTACCCGCAAGCAATCTTTTTACCATAAGTTTACCCACATTGGATGCAGCCTGAAATTTATTTAAATCTTCAGCTATGTGGCGCCTGTAGATTGTTGGCTTGACATTCCCTTAGCAGAAAAATGTGCTGTAGCTATGCCCGTGTAAATGATGAAGGATTTTTACTACAGTGTGTAAGAAACTATTATCCCAACAAAAGCCAATCCGTGCTTATGCTTCATAAAAGCCGGATCGCAACTAGAGGTAGCTATCCATATCTTTTATTTTTAGGCGGTCAACAATGTTTTTTACCCTTTGTGATTTATCCTTTTTACAGAGCAAGATGGCATCTTTGGTTTCAACACAAACAATATTTTCAATATCGATAGCAGCAATAAGTTTTTTACTTTCTGAGTAGAACAGGTTATTGCTCGAATCCACAAAAAAGGGCCTGCCATCTAATATGACATTCTTGTCTTTGTCCTTAGCAGCAAGCTTATAAACCGCCTCCCAAGAGCCAACATCGTTCCAGGCGAACATACATTCGGCAACAGCCACGTCCTTAGCCTTCTCCATAATTCCATAATCAATCGATTCCGATTTGACAGAGCCATATACCTTTTCAATGGCTTGATCCATTTGTTGCGTTCCGGCATGTTCGATTAAAAAGGGGATGTAATCATATAAATCTGGCATTTGTTTTTCAAATTCCGTCAGAATCCGATCAATTGTCCAAACAAATATACCGCTGTTCCAATAAAAGTCGCCACTTTCAATAAAGCGTTTCGCGGTTTCCGTATTTGGTTTTTCAGCAAATGTTTTTACCTTAAAAATATTTATTTTATTTTCAGTGCTGTCCCGCTCACCCAATTGGATGTAACCATATCCCGTCTCGGCATATAACGGTTTGATGCCAAGGGTAACCAACATGGATGTTTGTATGGCATAGGCCACAGCTGCCTTTAAAACCATCTGAAATTCATGTTTCGGGTTCACTAAATGGTCCGAGGGCAAAACGACCATTGTTTCTTTTGGATCACTTGAACGGCTTTTTATGATTGAAGCGGCAAGTGCAATGCAGGGGGCTGTGTTCCGGCCGATAGGTTCGGCAATGATATTCTCATTCGGTACTTCGGGCAATTGGCGCTGGATAGGTTCCCGCAAGTTTTCCCCGGTTATAATCAAAATTTTGCCGGGATCTGTTAAATCTTTTATTCTATCATAGGTTTGCTGGATCATCGTTGAATCACCAACAATTTTGAGTAATTGTTTTGGCATATCCTTCCGGCTGCGGGGCCAAAACCTTGTCCCCAAACCACCGGCCATTATAACAACATACATCAATTCTCCTTTTATAACTTTGGCGACTCCGTTCAGAATGCCACTTTAAAGTAATTCGA
>CAYWBI010000044.1:0-23888 GCA_964456445.1 uncultured Calditrichaceae bacterium | reverse complement strand
TTCAAAGCCAAACTGTCTGCGAAACAAGGCCGGTGGTGTTTGGCTTAAATACAAATACGCCTCACATAACAAGGTGCCGGAACCGCAAAACGGATCGTACAGGGGGCGTTCGCCATGCCACTCACTGTAACGGATGATCGATGCGGCAAGGGTTTCCGCCATGGGCGCCTTTACACTTTTACGCCGGTAACTACGTCTGTGGAGAGAGCCTCCGGAAGTGTCAAGCGAAAGTACACCCTGGTCTTGCTCAATATGCAGGTTCAACCATAAATCCGGATAACGGGTATCCACCGAAGGACGCTGGCCGGTTTTGTCACGGAAGAAATCCACAATGGCGTCTTTGACACGCAGCGCGGCATATTGTGAATGGGTGATCCGGCTGTTGGAAAGTGATGCAAATACCGCAAAGGTGTCTTCCGGCGAAATAAATTTTTGCCAATTGATACGGTTCGCCGCCCGATAGATATCATCGGTGCTGCGGCAGGTAAAACTTACCAAAGGGGCCAAAACCCGGTTAAGCAGGGCCGTCCTTAAATTTATGCGGTACAATGCATCGGGATTGGCGCTGAAATAAACCCCGCGATAACCAGGCCTTATGTTCTTGCCGCCAAGTGTTTCTATCTCAGCCGTGGTCAGTTCTTTTATATCGTCTGCCGTTTGGCCGAAGTATCGTCTTTTTTTCTGATAATCAAACATCTTAGCGCGCCATCAGGATGATTGTTGTCATTATTTTTTTGCCCTTGCGCAGCAAGCTAACATTGACCGCATCCCCTGGTTTATGGGTTTTTAAAGCATCGGAATAGCTCCGCATATCACTGACCGTCATATTGCCAAAAGCAACAATAATATCGTCTTTTTGCCAACCGGCTTTTGCCGCAGCGCTCCCCGGTCTTATGGACGAGAGCCGTACGCCTTTTCCCTCAAAGGTAAAATCCGGAACCGAGCCGGTGGAAACCGATCGTCCGCCACGGGCTGCCGGATGCTTTTCTGCCGTGTTCTTTTTTATTGTGTTGGTCAGGGGATCGGGACGGTCGGCTAAATAGACCAACGCTTCACGGACATAAGCCGCTATTTTAACCATACCATCGGCGTCAATTTTATCCGCAGTGTCTGATGGCCGGTGATAATCCGCATTCACTCCCGAGAAAAATTGCACCGCCGGGATGCCCGCCTTTATAAAACTGACCTGATCGCTGCCATCCAAATCCTGTGTGACCATCTCGGATTTGACACCGGTAACATATCCGGCGCCCATAAAAATAAAGGGCCATTCCCTGGCGCTGCTAGTATTTAGTACCAATAATTTGTTTTCTCCCAAGCGTCCCACCGTATCGAGATTTAAATCACCTATAATTTTAGAAGAAGGAAAGCGCTTGCTGTGGGTAAGATAATGCTGTGAACCGAGCAGCCCCTCTTCCTCCAGCGTAAAGGCCACAAAAACAATGGTGCGTTTTGGCTTTAATGATTTACCGAGAATATGGGCCATTTCCAGCATCACGGCCACACCGCTGGCATTATCATCCGCGCCGGGATGCACTTTGCCCGCATCGCCGGTGTGGACGTCCGGCCAACCCAGCCCAAGATGATCATAATGAGCAGAGATGATAACGGATTGCCCGGCAAGCGATGGATCGCTCCCCGGAATGATGCCAATGATGTTTTGTACGGCAGTTTTATGACCCTTGGCGGACACAACGGCTTGCCATTGTTGGGTATAGCTGCCATCATCGGCGCCCGGCTGCAAACCTGCCGTTTTAAATTTTTGCATGATGTATTTTGCCGCTTTATCGATCCCCTCCGTTCCGGGGGCCCGGCCTTTGAGTTTTGGGTCGGCCAAAAAATCCACGCATTGTTTCATGCGTTTGGCGGAAAATAGCGGCGCCAGTTGCGCCAGGGCCGGGCGCAGCGGAACTTTAACATCGATCCTGGCGGGCATCCCCTTCGTCGGCAGCAGGGCCACGAGTGGGGAATGCACGGCCTGCCATTGACCTTTGGCAATATTGACCGGTTCATCACCCGTGAAAGCGAGATAGCTGTATTTGCCGTAGTGAGGCAGTTTCCGCGCCAAACCGGCCACGGCATTTGTGTTGCCAATTGTAAGATATACCATAACAGATGCCGGGTTTTGCGGGTGACGAACCGCCATGATAAAGCTGTTATTGGTACGTTTTAAACGGGTCTGGCCAAAACGGATGTCTTTATCATTTAGCGCCGCATCATAATCCGTAATACCTTTTCTTATGGCGGGAAGAAATTTGTTGGATGCGCCAAACAACCAAACCGCCCGGTCGGCAGGCAATTGCTTTAATGAAGTATCGTCCACAATTTTGATTTTATCCGTTGGACCCTTGCCCCAGATTTGAGCAAGTCGCCGGTAACGGTCGGCCATTTCCTTTTCCGCGGACGACGGCAGAACGATCAGGACTTTCTGCGCACCAAAAATCATGGAAAGCGACGGCGGAATTTCATTTATATCCAGGGTACGGAAAACAGAAAACCGAGGATCTACCTGTATTTTTAATGGCCGATGGGCGAAATTAAGCGTATAGGCCTGTTCCTTTTGCGTCATCTTCAGGCTGTGCATTTCCAGTGTATCGACAAAAGAAACGGCAACGGGAATATCCAGAACAAATGCCTGCTCAGGCTGGTTTTGTTTTAACGTCAGGTTGAGATCAAATCCTGCGTTCACTGACGACACACGAACGTCTTGTAAGCTTAGCCTTGGTGCGCCGGTACGATTGACCCATTGCTTGAAAAAAGGTTTTAGGTTTTGGCCGCTTACTTTTTCGAACGCCATGCGGATATCATCAAAAGAAGCACGTTTATATTTTTCTGAACGATAAAAAGTCTGTACGCCTTTTATAAAATTTGCATCGCCAACCTTGTCCCGCAGCATATTCCAGGTCATAAGCGATTTTCCATATCCGATTGCCGCGGACGCTGCACTGTTACGTGATATAAATTTACTAAGCGGAAAATCATTTTTAGGATTTACATAGCTTGTAAAATTTTGCAGGGTGGAACGACGGTATTCCGCGCCCTGCCCCCGTTGCTCTTTTATCAGATGATCGGCCATATACGCGGTAAGCCCTTCGCACCAGTTGCCCTGTTCAAAATTGACATAGACACTGTTGCCCCACCAATTGTGCAGCAACTCATGCGGATAGGATGAATGAAGAATAAAAGGAAAACGGATAATCTTATCGCCAAGCAGGGTAAAACTGGGCATGCCGTAACCAGTTGGCCAAAAATTTTCCACCAAAGCAAATTTGGAATAAGGGTACATACCGATCAGTTTACGGTACATCTCAAGATACTGGGCGGTCGTTTCCAGGTATTTATTGGCCAGTGATTCATCCGGCGTCCGTAAAAAAGCCATCACATCCACGGCCCCCGCTTTTTGATGATATTCATGAAAAGGGGCGGCAATAAGAAACACTTCCTCACCCGGCGTGGATGCCTGCCAGCGGGTAATACGCCGGCCATTATGGATATGATGTCTGTCGCGTTCGCCCTGGCTGACAACATCCCAGCCCTCGGGAACCGATGTGGTCAGGCTAAAAGTGATCAGGTTTTCGTTAAACCAGGGCACCCAAAAGGTGGAACCGGAAAGATAGGCGCCACGTTTTTCGATAAGCCCCGGCGTTTGGCTAAAACCGCGGGCATACTCCTCACCGCTCTGCTCGATGGGATGGTTTATTTCGCCGCTCAGTTTTAATAGAACCCTTCGGCCGCCCGATTGCGGCGTATCAAAATCCAACACATACTTGTTCTGCCTTATCCCGCTCTTTACGTCAAATTGTTCCTTGTCCATTCCCTGGTCTTCGGCGGATACACTTTTTTCCAACAATCTTACACGTGCATTTGGGCTAAGCGATTTAACCGAAAGATCGGCGGTCAACAAAAAGGTCAACGGCCGTTGTATTTGATCCGCCGGTATGGTGATTGTGTCCGTGACGGTCAGGCTGTGCGTCTCCGGGTCCAAATTTACAAATATACCGTGATGGATGTTTTGCGCCCCGACTCCTATGATCAAAAGAAGAAGCAGGCTGAAGCTTGTTAGTATTTTATACATGATGTTATTCCTGTTTGGGTGGAATGGCGTGGCCCGTTAAGTTGATGAACACATCTGATAGTGGATATGTTTGACATCGCAGGCAATTTTTTTAATTAAAATCCCCTTTAAAGTTTAAAGCTTGTTGAATATGGGCTAAATGGTGATTTGAATGCCAGGCATAAACACCAATATTTTCGGCAATTGAAAACCGTTTGCCAGCTTCGGGATGAATAAATTCTTTCTGCAGGTCATGAGAATTCAGGGACTTTAGCAGGACCGCCCATCTCGAATGTAACCCTTCTAATATTTGAACCGAATACGATACCGGGGTTTGGGTTGTATCGGGCAAATGTGCCCATTTATCTTCAAAATATGGCTTTATCACAGGTAGGCTTTCCGTTAAGCACAGCTTAAACCTTATAAAACGATTCATGTGGCTATCCGCGCAATGATGAACGACCTGCCGGATTGTCCAGCCATTTGTTCTATATTGCCAATTTAATTCTGTTTCGGTCTAATCCGTAACCAATGAATAAATCCGCGCGGGAAAGTGTTCTATTTCTTCAATCCATTTATTTATTTGACCAACAGTGTATATTTTAGGTTTAACAAATTTCCCTATGGGAAATCTAAACTTTTCACTTTCGAAAGTTTTTTTCATAACATATTTCATAATAACCGGCATGGTTTTAAAAAGAAAACATACTTGAGCTAATATAGGAAAAGTTAGTATGTCAATTGACTTCGGTAAATAAAAATTATCATTCAAAATTCGATTTTAATGTTTTTCAGTCCCGGCACATATTTCAATTCTGATACGCGCAGGGAAACCTCTTACCGGATGCCTGCAAATAAATCCACAGGATAAGGACATGGTGTTCGGCATAAAATGAAAGATTAAGGGCCTTGTCCTTATTCCACGACTTGCCAATACCCGCCCTTGTCGGCCCCAATCCGTCTTAATTTACCTTGCCTTTTCAACTTAGCTATTTGTTTTTCAATGCCCCGCGAACTAAGACCGATAATTCCTGCAATCATTTCCGCCGTTATTTTTGGGTTGTGTTTTGCCAGTTGTAAGATTTTCTCCGAACTTTTCTCCGAACTTTTCTCCGAACTTTTTACGGCCGCTTTGGCAAAAACAATCGTAAACAGACCCTGGGTTTTAAACACCGCTTCCGGCAGGCCGTTCTGCAACACGGCTTCCTTTATGCGGTTGATGCCCGAGCCAACCTGTTCCACCATATTCATACGCTCAAACAGGCCAAAGATCAGCGGGTTCCGGCTATAGCTCTTGCTACCGAATTCCTCCGGTGCAATAGCGCTGACAAGTCCGCCCGGATTGCTGAGTTCAATCCGATCTTCAAAAACTTCAACCATAATCCGGCCGCCCTTATCATAGTAATCCCGATGGGAAAGGGCATTGATAAGCGCCTCTTTTAGGGCCGTCTCCGGGATTTCCCAAAGTTCCTTTCGCGGGCCGCCACCTTCAATTTGATAACGTACATTTAACTTGGTCTTTAACCAGCGCATCGCCTGGCGATATTGATAAACCAGGGGACCTCCCCAAATTTTATCATCGATGATCTGTACCCTGTTGTGTCCTTCAAAGGCAATACAGCGCAGTACCGCTTTCTCGAAATATGCTTCGGGGGTTTTGCCAAAAAACAAAACACTTCCGTTTTTAAACGCCCCCTCTTCATTTTTTAATTTGAGATTGTTAATTATCTGTAAATCTTCCGTTGCCGGGGAAAAACCGCTCAGGACACGAAACTCTTTGAAAAATTCCATATTGAAATCATTTTCGTAAGAGAAGTTTTTACAGCTCCCCTCATCAAAATAAATGCGACCGGATTGCTGAAAAAAATCACGCATCTCTTCAACAGAGGTCAGCTTTTGTGAATTCGGCCCTTGCCGTATAAAAATAGCGCCGGAAAACGTGTAGGGTTTTTGACTGCCCGAAGGGATTTCAATAACACCAATCTGCTTTCCGTCAACCTCAACAAAATACACAGAGCATGATAATTGATGACGGATTTGATTTAGGGTATCCTGCAGGGCAGAGCGTTTTTTATTTTGAATATCGGTTCCATGAAGGACATTTGCATCGTCAATACCCAATAAAATCACACCGCCCGCCGCATTGGCAAAAGCGCAGGCTTCCTCGGCCAGCTCTCTGATCTTTGAAGGCAGTTGCAGTTTAAATTCCGCATTATAGCCTTCACCAACGGCAGCAATATCCTTTATGTTCTGTGCTGTTAACGGCATGATTTCCCTTACTCTCCTTCAACCACCTCTTCCAATATGGTCAGCGCACGGTTACGGAAACCGGATGCACGACATGCATATATTTTTCAGCCACCCGTAGGATATCGTCTTTGTTGATCTTTTTCAGGGCTTCAAGATAGGTGTGGTCATAGTTGGCGTCGCCCTTAAAATAGAGCGAATGGGCAAGATAGTAAGCCCGATTGATGCTTGATAAACGACGGAACATCATTCGCCCTAAGTATTTATTCAGTGATTTGTTTACTTCGTCATCACTAAGGCCTTTGAGGATTTTAATGTTAAAAAATCCAGGGTATTGCGGTACAAGTTTGTCCACATTTTCCGGGCGGGTGCCCTGGCTGATATAAAACAGGGCATGATCCCCACTAGTGGAAATGCCGGCACTTATGCGGTATGCCAATCCCTGTTTTTCACGAATATCAAAAATAATTTTATCAGAGATAATTAACGAAAGGGCCTGCAGTGCAGCAATATCATTAGGGTCGATCTGTCTGACAAAGCCATAAAAAAGATACGCCCGCGATCCATGGCCAACCGTGTCGATTGTTATTGAAGATGTGGGTGTTATTAAAGCCTGACTAAATACCGCTGCGTCAATTTTTTTACCATGACCGGTATATTCGCTAAAGTATTCATTGATCTTATCTGGCGCTTCGGGCGAAACCACCGAAATGATGCAATTACCCGGCTGAAAATATTCCCGGGCAAAATTTTGTATGTGCTTATAATCCATCCGGCCGGTGTCAGGCGGCGCTTGTGTGTAAATAATCTTACGGTACAAACTGTTGAACAGGGTTTTGGCTTTGTCCCCTCTGCCGGACATGGCCTGAGCGCGGCTTCGGTTTTTCAGCGCCTGCTTAAATTCCTCCTCTGTCGGTTTGAAATCCTGCATCGTCCGGTTCAAAAAGGAAATGACCCCCGGGATATCATCGGCCAGGGCTTCCACACGGATATATCCGAAATCCGGATCGAGATAAATGTTGTCCATCGGAAAATATGGATTATCGTTTACCTTAAAACCCAGTCCAAAATGGGCGCTTTGGGCGTCTATTGCCGGTGATTTTAAACGCTGTCCAAAACAATCATGCAGGATGAAAGAAGCGCCTTTCCCATAGCGCGCCTGTAAGGCCGCTTTGTGTTCAAACATATAATGGATCGCCAGGAGTTTACTTCCGGGGTTTTGAACAATGATCAATTGATTCCCCGACGACGGGTTGCTGAATATCTTCCGGGAAAGTTGTTGCAGGGCAGATTTTTCACTGCTTTTAGATGATGGTTGTTGCAAAAGACGTATCGGCATACTGCTTACCCTGAACTGCTCCAGTTTTTTTGCAGCGGCCATCAATGGCCCGGCGCTGTAGGAATCGAGAACGCCTTCGATACCTGTTATGGCGAAGGTATTGGCATTGTAAATTCCAAACATATGCGGTTTCTCGATATTTTTTAAAAAGGAGGTGCGTGTTTTGGCCACCTCACTTGTAATTCGCCCCTTTGATAATTTAAAGGAAATTTTATGCACCATCCGCGTAATGGCCCGCGAAAGTGTAGCAATATCATCTGTTTTTTTTAGAGTCAGGTCAACCTCAAGATAAGCGCCCACAGGGGATGAATGGCTCTGTAAACCTACGCGTTGTATGGAGCCGGCAAATTGATCCTTTAATTTATTTTCAAATTCCGATTGTGCATTTTGTAAGGCAACATCAAATAATTCAAAAAAGGCCGGGTCATCCAATTGCGCCAATGGATAAAAAAGTTGCAAATGTGGGGAGGCTCCATCATAAAAACGATAAAACAGCCTGCTTGTGTCTGGTGCGGATAGCGGTCTTTGAAATCCGGTGGCCCAGCGTTCATCGGTCTCATGTTTGACCAACCCCGGTTTTGCCGTACCATAGGTCTGCTTTATCAAGGCAAGCATCTCTGCGCTGTTAAAATTCCCGATAACGCTCATCAGCATATTATTGGGCACATAGTTGTTTTTGTAAAAAGCATTAACGGCGTCGCGTTGCATGTGCTGGATGGTGGCATAAGTTCCCAGCGTCGGCAGCGAAAGCGCATGACCGGGATAAAGCAAGGCATTGGCATTGCGTTCCAGTTGGGCATTTGGGTCGGCCAGGGTCCTCGATATTTCTTCGAGCACAATCCCCTTTTCCTTTTCAAATTTCTTTAGGGGCAGCGTGGAATTAAAAAGCATGTCTGCCTGGATTTCCATAGCGGCACGGGCATGTTCAGCTGGGGCCACCATCATAAAATTTGTGTAATAATCCGAGGTGTTTGCATTGTTATAACCGCCGATTCGTTTCACATCATCATAAAGCTGTTTTTGTGTACGCTTTGTACTGCCGTTGAAAAGCAAATGCTCCAACATATGGCTCATCCCGCTTGTCGCAAAGGATTCGTAAGCCGATCCAACCTTGATTACAACATTTACGCCCACCATCGGCAGCGCAGGATTTTCTACCATCATCACCTGAAGCCCGTTGTCCAATTGGTGTATAGAGACGCCGGCTGGCAGGGACTGGCCGTTTGAGGACACGGCCAAAATAAAAATCAGAGGCAGACTTTTTAAAAGACGAATGAAATGGGATGACATATATTACTCCTTAAAGATGTGTACTTGGGGCCAAAACCACCTTTGGGTCATTCTATTAAATAACTAAAAAAAATTCATAAGAGATGTCATATATACAAATTTTAATCTAACCGGCAGGGGCATTTTCCTAAAGTTTAGGGAATAAGCTATTAAAATGAAATGTGTGTTTCCACTTTTTATTGATCCTTTTTTTGCTTCAACGCTTTATAAGCCAAAGCTTGACTTGAATCCAATTTAATTATTTTATAGACTGCAAAACCAATCCATTATAAAATAGGATTTAATTCCGACATTCCAAATAAAAGCGAAACAGCATGGTTGTAAATTTGGCAACATCCTCCACGGCTACACGGAAGTTGAATGAAGAGCAGCAGGGACTGCTGCATTATCTAAAAAATTTGTTTCGTTTTAACCGTGTGCTTTTATTCCCGCGGGTTTCCGGCGGCACGCTTCAGCCTGTTGCCGTTGAGGAGGATAGGCCTGTCGTTCCCTTTTTTCAGGCAGACGCTGTTGAATGGCTCAATTATTACAACAAGACCCTCCATCGTTCTGACCTGGAAACGGGAAGTAAAATCCTCGATCTTTTTGATCAATACGATCTTGACCGGTTATATCCCATACGCATCGAAAAAGAATGTTATGGATTTCTGGGAATTGGCGCCGCAGGTAAAGCAATAAACCAGATAGAACACCGCTTCACCCTGCTTGTCCTGCGTTATTTCGCATCCTACTGGTATAACCGGGAAATGATGCGCGAAGTGGATGGATCAACTGCTAAAACCCGTAAGCTTTTGGATGAACTTTCCACTCTGCTGGAAATAACCCGCGCGGTGGAGGCAGGCGGCGATATCCAGCTGTTGCTAGAAACCATCATGGAAAAATGCATGAGCGTTATGAAAGTGGAAGCCGTTTCCCTGATGTTGATGACGCCCTCGCTCGACGCATTGGAATTCCGCGTGGCACTTGGCCCAAAAGGCAAACAGGTCAAGCGTTTTAAAATACAATTGGGACAGGGTATTGCCGGTTATGTTGCTAAAACCGGTCAGTCATTGTTGATACCCGATGCCTATGCCGATAAACGTTTTGATCCTTCTTTTGACAAACGCAGCGGTTTCGTCACCCACAGTATCCTGTGTGTCCCCATGACCCACCGCGGCAAAATTATTGGCGTTGTACAGGCGCTAAACCGTTTTGACGGGCGTCCCTTCAACGCTCATGACCTAAGAACCTTTACCATATTTGCAGGCCAGGCGGCTTTATCCATCCAGAATTCGCGGCTCTTGTTCCGCGCGTTGGAGAATGAAAAACTGAAAAGTCAGATTGCCGTCGCCTCGGAAATACAGCGTTTAATCGTGCCTGAAAAAATACCTGAAGTGCCGGGTTTACAACTGTCCGGTTTGTACATTCCCAGCCAGGGCATAGGCGGCGATTTTTATAATGTCATTCCCATCAATGATAAAGAAACTTTTTTCTGCATTGCCGATGTTTCCGGAAAAAGCGTGCCGGGCGCTTTGTTGGTTTCTACCCTGCATGCCACCTTGCGCGCTTATCTTGAGTTTTCCAATGATATTGACATGGTAATGGACAAGCTCAACCGGCGAATTATTGAATTATCCACATCCGACCGCTTTATAACCCTTTTTCTGGCACGCTATAATCACGAAACCCGGCAATTGTGCTATATAAGCGCCGGACATAATCCACAATATTTGCTACGTACCCCATTTGAAGTGATCCCCCTGCAATCCACCGGGATTTGTGTGGGTATCATCCCCTATGAATACAAAAAGGCAAGTGTAAAGCTTCAGCAAGGCGATCTGATTATCTTTTATACCGACGGCATAGTAGAGGCCTGTAACCCCGAAAGGGAAATGTTCGGCGAAGAACGGTTGGAAAAATTACTGTATGAACACCGGAACAAATCCATTGACGCGATACGTGACGCCATTGTGAAGGACGTAAAAACCTTTTGTGCCCCCGATGATCCACAAGATGATTTAACTTTATTGCTTGTAAAGATAAATGAAGAACAGACGACGGGTAAAACAGATCCGCTTCTATCAAAGGTATAATTGGCTGTTCCGCTGAAGTACTGTTAAGGTGAAATCCTTTGAATTCAGGTGGGTGAAAACATTCGAAATTTATCAGAGAAGAATATGACCGGTTTAGAAGATGCAATAATATTGGCCACAAAAAGCCATCGGGGGCAAAGACAACGTAATGGGGAACCCTACATCCTGCATCCTTTACGGGTGATGATGGCCGTCAGCGACGACAACGAAAAAATTGCGGCAATTTTACATGATGTTGTTGAAGATTCGGATATAGCCCTGGAAGACTTGCTCCAGGCCGGATATACCCCGGATGTCATTGAACTGGTCAGACTGCTTACCCATGAAAATGGGAAAAGCTATGAAGCGTATATTCAACGCCTGCGTCCAAATCCATCCGCACGACGTATAAAAATTGCCGATCTTCAGGATAATATGAATGTTCGCCGATTGCCACAGATGCGGCAGAAAGATTTAGACCGCCTGGAACGGTATCATAAATACTGGTTGCTTCTCCGCGCGGATGAAGAAAATGAACAAAGTGTTAGATAATCCATCCTCTTTGACGCCCGAAATACTGAAATATGCAGCCGGGGAGCTTGCAGCCACGGAACCGGCGTTTGCCCGGATTTTAACCCGTTTTGGCCTACCACCCTTATGGGACAGGCCTGCTAATTTCACAACACTTGTCCATATAATTCTTGAGCAACAGGTTTCATTGGCCTCGGCCAGGGCTGCATTCAATAATTTACAGGAAAATTTAGGAATTGTAACACCCGAAGGGCTGCTTGCTTTAGATGATACATCACTTAAATCCATTGGTTTTAGTCGGCAAAAAATCCGCTATACGCGTGCCTTGGCCCGGGCTGTTCTTGAAAATACCCTTAATATAGATGGTCTAGAGGGGCATACGGATATTACGGTAAAAAATGAACTAATGGCCATTACCGGCATTGGTCACTGGACCTCGGATATTTATCTATTGATGGCATTACGGCGTCCCGATGTTTGGCCACATGGCGACCGCGCCTTGGCGGTTGCTTTTAAGGAAGTATTTGATGCTGCCGTTGTACCGGATTATGATACACTCAGACAAACGGCACGAAAATGGGCGCCCTGGCGTTCGGTTGCCGCACGTTTTCTTTGGCATCACTATCTGAGTACAAAGCGAAAATGAATGCGTCTTTGAATCCTAAGAAGCTATTTTGTGGAAATTCGGAAACGATCGGCCACAAACAGATCACGCATAACCCACCAGGCCATAACGGGTTTCTTACGCATCATAGCCAGGCCATACGGCAAACAAGCCCGGCCATAAGGGATATAAAAGCGAACCGGTATTTTCGCCTGTTGTGCAATCGAAACGGTTTTTGTCGGCAACCCATAGAGTTGCTCCAGTTCACAAGAAGTACCCGACGACTGCAACAATCCAATAACAGTCTGCGCCAGTTTAAAATTATGAGTGGCCACCGCAACATGAGAAGCCTTCCCGGACAAAATTTCTGCAATGCATAAAAACCCGTCTTGTGGATTTTTATGCGGCTGCTGTGGATCGGCCCATTCCCCTTTTACGATTCGTACTGCCACGCCCCATTCATTAATACGTTTCGCGTCTTCGGCGCTGCGTTGCCATCGTGCGGGCAGAGTATAACTGATGTGTGCGTAGTTCTTTAGGGTACGTTCAAATAAGGCCAAATTATTATCCTCGCTTTCAGGATTTTGGGCATCAAAATGGATACGCAGATTTGCCGGTCTGGCGATCTCAATTATTTCCTGTAATAAATCCTCCCGAAATTCAAAAGCCGGCGCTTTTATGGACAGGTAACAATTCAGTTTGTTGCCGATAATTTCCCTGGCGGCGGTTTTATAGGACTCCGCCACGGTCTCCGGTTTCTCTCCGTTATAATTCCAGGGGCAGATGGTTGAACTCCAGCCCATGGGTGCAATTTTTTGACATGCTTTAACGGCGTCATCTACTTCGGTCCCGACAATATAGCCAAGGGATATGCGTTTATATATCCAGTCTTTGATCCCGGTTGGATTGTTAGTCATCGGTTCCCTGCCTGAGATAGGTTCGTTTGACGTACTCCAGCGAGTCATGTGTAAAACCTTTTAGCCCTGTAAAGGAAAAGGGGTAGATCAGGGGCGATGTGTAGCGACGTACCCTGTCTGTCCAGATATGCATCCATGGGGCGTCCCAGCCTAAAAATTCAAAGGCCTCGAGCTTTTGCTTAAATGCGTGTTTGATCACTGAATGCATTAATAACATTCCCGGGGAACATCGGGCATACGTTTCGTCATAGCCGATTTTAAAAACCCAAAAGCGATTGGCTGCTTGCAAACCCAGCAAAGCTGCGATAGCCCGGCCATTTATGGATAAAAAAGCTATCCGCAGCGAACCGTTGTCGGCGGCTTGCACACAATATAGCTTAAAGAACCGTGCCAGATCCGTACGGTGTAATAATGAACTGCCATTCCTGCCTTTCCAGCTTGATGCTTCCACACGGAAAACTTCATTAAGCAGATATTCAACCTCATGCACAGATACAGAAATAATTTTTGTTGAAACAGTTCCATGTGTTTCGGCCCGCCGCTGTGCCCGCCGCAGATCGGATTTCCGCCGTGAGGAAAGCGTTTGCAAATAAGGTTCCCAGTCAGATTCAATTTTTATCCACGGTGTGCCGCCACCTTCCCGGGGTGAATAAATCGAACGGTGGGCACATGTTCCCATAATCGCCATCAAACTGCGGGACCCGGCCACAAGACGGCGCATGGAGATGGGCGTTCCCTGTTTTAACACACCCTTTATCAGGGTCCTTAGGCTGTGCATATCGCTATAGATCATTCCGCCTGGCTCACCAAGAAATGGCGCACCCAATAATTCCAATTTAGAGTGCCCATGTTCGGTATGAAGGCCCAGGGGGGCAATTGCTTTTATGCGCCCTGCAGCGCTGTAGGTTACTATCCGTAAATCTTCTTCCCCGTAAAAGGCCCTAACCGCGCTATAAAACCAATCATAGCTCAAAAGTGGGTTGCGGAGAGGATCTGTAAGTTGGGTCCAGCTTCCCTTTATTTGTTTCATTTCGTCAACAGATGTCAATATTCGAATCATAAAACAATCCAGTTATTCCGCCTCAATAAATTTATTTCAATAAGTTTCGGCTGAAAAAAGACGTACTTTCCATAAATATAAAAAATAGCCTATATCCGATAGGTAAATTTATTTGTTTTTGTGAAAATGGAAATTGAAGCATACTTAATACAGGCGCAGTCCAAAGACGACAGGCAGGCAAATAAGTATAAATAAACCGGCAGAGCTACGTCTTCACATCTAAAACGCTGTTTTAAATACTCTTGCAGACGGCTGACAAAAAGATATAAAATTAAACATATCATCTGTGTTACAGGCAATTATTCCAACCGGCCCTTGATTGCATTGTAGTCTTTAAGGATTGTTTCTAAAAACGGCAGCGGCCCCATAGCGCTATCGATTTCGAGATTTTGTTCCAGGATTTTTTGCAGCTTAACCGCAAGCTGAATTTTAATATCTTTTTCCTCGGGATTGGAATTTAACACAGATTTAATTATTTCAATCTGTTGCGGGGTCAGGCGGGCGGCCTGATGAAAGATAATTTCATATTCGGGACCAGTCTCCTTAAACACCGTTTCATCAAAGGTTTGATTTCCGTTTGTTTTTACAACCGTCGTACCGGCGGCCAGGTCTCCCAGTCTTTGCCCGCGTCCGTTTATCAAAATGGTGACAATGGCAATGCTGCCCATGCTAAGGGTTACATCCACGAAGCGCAGCAACCAACGGAGAATATAATTTCCAACGGTTGGCTGACCCCCATCGATATTGATTACGCGGATATGCCGTGCTTTTTTACCAAAGGTCTGCCCGTTGAACAAGGTTTCCAGCAAGACCTCGTATAAAAATATTGGCAGATAGGCGAGAACGAGGAACGAAACGCCTGGCTGTGTTCCAAATCCCTTTAAAAAAGAACCCAGAATCATCAGTGCAATTATATACCCTCCCTGGATCAGCACGTCGATCAGTGTTGCCAATATGCGGTCGGCGATACCGGCCAATTGATATTCGATGTTTATGTTTTGTGTCGTCGAAATGCCTATTGTATCCAATTACTTTTCCCTAAATTGTGTTATAGTGAACGCTGAGATTTGATTTTTAAATAACGGTTGATACTGGCAACGGTCAATTCCTGTGGTAATAAACGCATATTCTGAATCCCGTAACGACTTAGTTCAGCGGAAATACGTTGTTTTTCAAATATCATTTTTTCCGCCATTGTCTTTAGATAAATATCACGGGCATGCTTTGCCGGACGGATTAACGCTTCCATGGCATCGTTGCGAAAAAAGATTACCACCAGTAAATGGCGTTGATTTATTTTACGTAAAATCGGTAACTGTCTTTTTAAGGCTGATAGAGACTCAAAATTTGTTAAAAGCATTAACAGGCTGCGGTGTTTTATCTGCCGGTTGAGCAAAGCATATAATTTTTCGAAATCCGTTTCAAGAAAATCCGTCTGAATATCGTACAGGCGGTGGAGGATTTTATTTAATTGTCCGGGACGGTTGGACGCGGGCAAAGCCACTCCTGGTTTATGATCAAAGGTTATCAGGCCGGCCTTGTCATCTTTTCGAATAATGATATTTGCAAGAGCCAGACTGGCATTTATGGCATAATCCAACAGGGATAACTGCTTAAAGGGCATCTTCATATTCCGTCCGCTATCGATTACACAATAAATGTCCTGTGAACGCTCGTCCTGATACTGATTGCGCATCAGTTTTTGCCGACGGGCGGTGGCCTTCCAGTTTATGGTGCGGTAATCATCACCGCGTACATAGTCACGGATCTGATCAAATTCCATGGTGTGTCCGATACGCCGGACCTTTTTGAGGCCGGGCGTGGCCTGTTTTGCCGCCAGGGCCATAAAACCATATTTATGCATTTGGATAAGTGATGGGAATACATCGGCATAATCTTTAAGCTCAATTCTAAAATGCCGATTCACTAAACCCAATGGTGAATGGACAAAGATGTTAACGGCGCCAAAGGCAAAACGGCCGCGTTGCACGGGGTTCAGCAGATAATCACAGCGTACCGTTTCACCGGGGCCGGCCTTAAAGGAAAGCTGGTTCGAGCGCAACTGAAAAACATACGGCGCCTCATCGAGAACTGTCCCGTTTATGACAAAGCCATATAAATTGAAAACCGAAAGTTGTATCCTGTTTACATCCCCGTTGGACATTTTTTCAGGAACCAGTCTGCTGGCCGATATTGCAGATTTGCGGCTATACAAAAGTATCATTTCCACAAACACCCCGAGTAAAAGTATCCACAACCCCAAATGGACAAAAGGGATAAGGAACGGTATAAAATAACCGGTTACATATAAGCCGATCAAACCGGCAAAAATATAAAAGAAACGGTTTTCTAAAAATATATTAAAGGAAAATTTCATCAGCGCGGCACTTCCACCCGGTTAAATATTTCCGTGATCACATCATCGGTGGACATTTCTTCCATTTCCTTTTCCGCCGTAAGCAATAAGCGGTGGCGCAGTGCCGGAAAGGCCATAAAACGTATGTCATCCGGGGTGATAAAATCTCGTCCATCCATGGCGGCCCGGGCTTTTGATGCATTAAGGATGGCCAATCCTGCCCGAGGTGACGCGCCAAGATAAAGTGCATGATGTTGACGTGTCTCCCGGATGACTTTCGCGATATAAGTGTATAAATGCTCTTCCACCCGGACGCCAAACAACGCGTCATGGAAATTGTTCAGTTCCGTTGTACTTAGCACCGCATTGATCCGCTCCAGTTTCTGTGCCACGGTTTGGTCCGTATAACGTTTGAGGATTTCGGTCTCTTCATCGATGCCGGGATAGGTCATGATAATTTTAAACAGAAATCGGTCCAACTGGGCCTCCGGCAGACGATAGGTGCCTTCCTGGTCTATCGGATTTTGAGTGGCAAAGACCACAAAGGGCGCTTCCAGTTTGTAACTATGACCATCGACCGTAACCTGCTGCTCTTCCATTGCTTCAAATAAGGCGGATTGTGTTTTTGCGGGCGCCCGGTTTATCTCATCGGTTAGGATTAGATTGCCAAAAACCGGCCCGGCTTTAAATTCAAACGCCCCTTTTTGCTGATTAAAGACCGAGGTGCCGGTAACGTCGGCAGGCATCAGATCCGGTGTAAACTGGATACGGGAATATTTGCCGGAAACGGCACGGGCCAACGATTTGGCGGCTAACGTTTTGGCAATCCCCGGTACACCTTCGATGAGCACATGTCCCTGTACCACCAGGGCGGCCATAAGTAAATCCAGTGTTTGATCCTGACCGACGATTAAATTTCCAATCTCGGTACGGATGGCCGCAATCCGTTCACGCATCCGGGCAAAATCGGGCCGCTTGTTAGCTGTTTCCATTCCCTTGTTCCTTTCGTTCGATTTTATCTTTTTCCAATTCATAATAAAAGCGTTCCAGCCAGAGGCTAAGATCTTTAAACTGTGTGCGGCTCATCTGTTTAAACCGTTCGAGGCTGCGCAGATGCCGCACCAGTTCAAATACGGTGACACGGGGCAGATTTGTTTTTTGTAGCAAGGCCTCGCTAAAGCGCTTATCTAAATTTTTTATTTCGAGATGAAAATGTTCCCGTATAAAGTTGAGCACATATCGGCGCCGGATACGTGCGGCGCTAAGCAAATTGTTGCTTTGGCGATATAACCCGGACAGCGTTATTACATAATCCAGTGATTCATTTTTTGGAGGTGCGATCACAGGGATGGATCTTTGCCGGCGCCGTCCATTTATAAAAACAAACAAAAATACGGCCAGTAAAACAAGATAGTAAATATTTCCCAAAACAGGGTCGTTCAGGATATAACGCAATGGTGACGGTTGAAAACCTTCGATATGGGTTTTATAATAAGCATCCCAAATTACCGGTCTTAACGGCAGTAACCTGAAAATATCAGCCGTGTAATCCGCTACATCATTTTTTAGAAAATTATAATTGGCAAATACAAAAGGCTGACAACTGATATAAATCCTGCCCTTACCGATATTTTTTGCAATCAATATACTTTTCCCAAGCGAATCCAGGAGCAGGCGGCTGTAAACCGTACTGTCAAATTTGTTAATAAACCGGGGGAGTCCGCTACTTTTTATATGGATTGATGTTCCTTTTGAATTCATGGCGGGCAAGGACAGGGATGCCGCTTCTTGCACATTAAAATGAATGCGTGTTTTAAAATGCAGGGTATCCTGTAGTTGATCGGAAAATTTTTGCGCAGAAATAAAAACATGTGCCCCGGCCGCGGTCAGCCGTAACAAACGATAGCTGTCCAACTTATCGGGCATAAATTGATTGCTTATAAAAATGATGGTTTTAGATGCATAATCCGCATCTGCCCCGGCCCAGTTATACAGCGGCCGGTTACGTCGTTCGACAGATTGTGCGGGAAACACCTCGTTCAGGATTTTAAAAAGCGCATATGTTCCCAGTGGAATTTTATCGTCCGCGGCGAAGGTTGGCGTCCAGTTTAACGCCCGGGGTTGAGACAGTTCCAGCACAAAAGCAAAGACAAGGGCAAGTGTGAGCGGCAGGATCAACTTCCAGTTAGACATAAACATCCTCCGACAGAAAATCGGCAAAACGGGCGTCTATTTTTTTATAAAGGTTTTCGTTTATTTCTTCGCCACCATACCAAATAAATTCGAACTTACGGGTCAATTCCGCGAATTCACGTTGCAGATTTTCCCGCTGTTTTAGCTCGTATAAATAATCGTAGTTGGTTTTGCCTTTGCGCCATTGGATATCGCCCCGGTCCGCCAATGTTTTAAGCGTGATAAGATAGCGCGCGCGTACCGCCTCCCTATGGCGTCCATTCTGTTCACATTCCCGCAGTATTTTTAACAAATCGATGGCATAGATGTCATCGCTGTCGATGGAATTACGCAGCAGGATATTTTCATCCTTTTTACCAAAGAGTGCGCTGCCCTCCCCAATAAGTATATAGCGGACGATCGTCGCCACGGCAAGCAAGGCCAGGAGATAGCCGATAATTTTGAAGATAAGCAAGGTTGTTTTTGTGGCAAGATATGGGGCCAGCTTTGCCAGGGCCCATTGTACCAGGTCACTAAACAGCGATGACAACACGGACGGCGCTTCTTTATACTGCAGCTCCGGATCGCTTTGCAAGGAGTCCAGGCTGGATGTTTTAAAAACACGTATGCTCTCAGCGCACAGCGGTCGAGGCTGAAAAAAAAACAGGGACAGAACTAAAAAGAAAGGGAAATAAATTCTCATCGCGGGATCAATGTCCCCCCATTCCTTCGATTTGTTTTTGCAACCCACTCGCTTCCTTTTTTTCCAACTGGCTAAAATAATGAACATTCAGGGTTACAAAAACAATCCCATAAAGCAAAGTCGCCAAATTGAGCACCACGGCCAGGGCGGCTGTCCAGCCCGAAACATCCTCGGGGGTTATTTGTCCCTTCATATTCAAACCGGCAACAATACCTGTTATATAAAAGGGCATTTCGATAATCGTTTGCAGCACCATGGCAATAATACTTATTAAAATAATGACGCCAACAGTGAACCACCAGTAATTTTTTATAAGCTTTAAGCTGCGCGAAAGGGATTGGATCAAACCGGGACGTTCATGGATGGCCACGAGTATAAAAAGAGTAAGACCGATACCAAGATAGATTCCAGGAATTATCAAGGCAAAAGTACCTATAATTATAACTATGTATTCGACTATAACATAGAAAAAAATCCGGGGCAGATCATTGATCGCGGAAATCCACACCGAATTGACAGAAGGCGTACTGTTATTATTTTGGATGTAGCCCCGTATATAGTAGGTTATTACCATCATATTCAGGACATAACCCAATACCTGCAGGGCGAGGGTTCCCCAGTAGTAAGGCGATTGAAGCATCCCAAGCATAGCCAGTGGGTCCTGTGGTGATTGCGTGGCGCCTTGTATAAGCCCGTTTAAATATGCGCTTGAAAAATAGGATGTGATAAGTACAACGGGACCCACCATATATAATATGGATTTGCCCAGCGGTTTAAATTCCTGACGGATAAAGGCAAAGGTCGCGTTAATCGTTTCGCTGACATTACGTGCTTTTTGAAAATTAAAAGCTTGTGCTTCCATCGGGTTTCTTCCTCCTAATGTAAAGGTTTAGGTGTGTTTTTAACGATGTTTTCCTCTAGGGACAGCGCCACGTGGGATTGTTTGCGGCGGTAAACCCGAGCCGGGTAAATTATCACATAATAAATTATAAACAGTAACGAGCCGCCAATCAGAAACAGGTTCAGGGACAACGGCATATGTGTATGTCGGGTAACAAACCCCTCAAGGAACCCGGCCATGATAAATATGGGCACCAGTCCAACTACCATTTTCATTCCATCACGCGCCGCCCGTTTAAAAGCCGCGCCACGCGTAAAGGTGCCGGGAAACAGCAAGCTACTGCCCATAACAAATCCAGCTGCCCCGGCGATGATGATGGCCGATATCTCGAGTGTGCCATGAATCCAAATGGTTCGCATGGATGTTAGCAATAAGCCCTGATCGTAAAAAAAATATTCAAATGCACCCAACATAATACCATTTGTTAATAAGGCGTAGGCCGTTCCAAGTGCAAAAAGAATCCCACCGGTAAAAGCGATAAATGCCACCCGAATATTATTGACGGTTATCCCGAGAAACATATCCGCCTCGTTCATTTGTTTATAAACGGCCATCGGATCATCATTTTTTATATTTTGCAGCGTCATATTAAGATAGCGGTCACCCAGAATTGAGCGGACGAAAGCGGGGTCCCTGGCCGATGAAAAGGCACCGACAAAAACGGCAAAGCTAAAAAAGATCAGGGCAATCAGCAAGGCGCGGCGATGGGTGTAAAACAATAGTGGCAATTCGTTTAGCCAAAAAGCCCGGATTCGGTCTTTTTTTTCTGAATGGTTTTTATAGATTTTTTGGTGAAGCTGTGTAGTCAGGTTGTTTATATAAGAGGCGGTGGAACTTTGCGGATAGAATGTACGCGCATAGGCCAGGTCGTCGGTCAGTTTGATATACAAATCACTCCATTCATCCGGATTGACAACAGCCTTTGTTCCGAGCATGGCTTCCGCCTTTTTCCAGTACGGGGCATTGATTTTTAAAAAGACAACTTCTTGCATAATTTCTTTGGGTTATGGGGAAGGTGTTAGATGAATATTTGTAATTTTACCAAAAACAAAGCTTTTAAGCAAGATGCCCGCGTCGATAAGAGGGCATCCTGCCAAGTCACGTTTTGCTTTATCTGGCTTAACGGAATTGGTCTTCGATCTAAGAACAAGAAACGCCGATTTGTGATTTTAGAATAGTACATTCCTGGCAGCATTTAGAATACATCAGCGAATCCGGGTCTCAAGTCCCGTGTATCAAATCCTGATAAAGATTCAATAAATTTCGATTGTCACTTTTGGGGCCGGGTAAAAAATTACCAATGATCTTACCATGATTGATGACCTGAATTTCGGCGCACCAATCCTGAATCAGTTCGATCTGATGAGATGAGATGATCACATGTTTACCGGATTTTGCCTGCTCCGATAGATAATCTTTTACATTTTTCAGGGCAATGCTGTCCAATCCGCTCAACGCCTCATCGATAAGAATATACTCCGGCCGCGATATTAAAGCAGCCGCCAACGATAGTTTTTGCATCATCCCATGCGAGTAAGTATTTATCAATTCATCCAGCCTGT
Source organism: uncultured Calditrichaceae bacterium (assembly GCA_964456445.1). Lineage (GTDB taxonomy): Bacteria > Calditrichota > Calditrichia > Calditrichales > J004 > CAYWBI01. The sequence continues at coordinate 2,101 of CAYWBI010000044.1, read as the reverse complement.
CATCAAGAAGCATCATCCGGCTGAAAAAGATTTTTCGGGATTCAAAATCATCAATCTTATAAATACCGGCGATAAGCCGTAAAAATTCTTTGCCGCTTAAATAAGGTAACAGTTGGGGGCTTTCCGGTGCATAGGCCACCTTCTGTTTTACCCAAAAGCGGTTGGCCTCAAGGGAACGGCCGTCGAAAAATATTTCGCCCTTAAAATGCGGGATAAGCCCACAACAGGTCTTGAGTAATGTACTTTTGCCCGCACCGTTTGGACCGATAAGACCGGTAATTTGTCCGCTTTTATAAGAAGCATCCAGGGCGTCCAACGCCTGTTGCGTTTCGTAGGCTACAGATAGATTATTTATCCGGATCATGGTTTTCCACTAAAATAATGATGGTTTTTGTAAAAATAAAAAAGCAGCAAGCCAAGGATGACAATCGGGCCCACCAGTCGGTAATTCAAAATCATAATCCCGCTGAACAAAGCGGAAAAATGGAAGGCATATCCCGCAAGACGGACGTCGTCATAAAACATGACCTGAAAATTTATCATGCTCAGCAAAAGCAGTTGTGCAAAAAGAAAGATAACTAAAAATGCGCTCCAGCGTTCGGGCGTCGTCAACCCGGGGGATAAAAATAATCCGCCTATCGCGCCAAAGGTTAAAATCAGGAAAACAGGCATCTCACTAAAATAGCGCGCTAAAAAATATTGGTAAAAGCGGATGGGCTGGGAGCGGATGAGCCAGACATTGTCCGGCGGCATATATTTTTCATTAAAACCCGAGTTGAAATGCAGCCAGAATACGGCAATCGTCAATATCATAACCACGAGATGATTGTATTCCAGTGGAAAGATGCCAATCAGTAACATTATGAAAAAAAAACCTGCGAGTGTTCTGATCTTTAGCCGTCGATATAGTGGGTTTCGCCATAGCCCGCGCAATTCTTTTTCCAGCAAGGCCTGGATCACGACGGGAAACAGATGCGGGATTTTTTGCAAATACCTCGCCTGATACCTGTTTGTTCCTGCAACCCTTTTTGTGCCCCGGCTTAGCAGCTGTTCCGGTGGATCCGCTGCTGGTTTATAAAGCAGGAACAGGGTTGCGGTGAGCATAATTAGCAGACCACCCTGTAGATAAATTAAGCTGCCGCCCATGAAATAGATCAGCGCAAATGCCATAAAATAAACGATCAGGCTCAATAGTCCCTGCAGGTAATAAGCGGATAACGTGCTCTGCCGCATGCGGATAGCTATAAGCAAACCCAACAGCAGCAGTTCCGTTATAAGGATAAGCAGCAGGTGGCCCAGACCTGTCCGGAAGCCCGTACTTTGCAGTAGGGCTATCGAAACGGCGCAATTAAGCAACAGATAGGCGGAGCTAAATTTAAAGGTGTAATAAAAATAAAGCTGAAACACGGCTTTTTTATCCAGCGGGTGGACATTCAGTACCCGCAGGCCTTTTTGTTGAGGCAGCAGATGCGCCAGGCTGAAGAATGAGCTGAAACTCCAAAAGAACAGTTGAATATTTACGAGCAGGATCATCAGCCCCATGTGCGTGATGTGGGGATTGGCAGTTATCATTTTGCCGATCAGGGTTTGGGTTTTTAGCGTTACAACGGCGCCTATGATTATCAAAAGAAACAGCAGTTCCAGCTTATGTCTGGCGCGCAGTGAATGGATGATGTGCACGGGTTGTTTGAATAAATGTAATAACATGCCGCAATCTACAAAAAAGCGCATTGTACCTGCAAGAATCCCTCACTTCACATTATGCCCCTTGACATTATACCAGTCTTTATTGCGGGATTCAGTTAATTCAACTTGTAAACCAACCTAAATCTTTCTAATATCCCTTAGATCAAAAATGTACTTTGATAAATTAAGGATAACACATGAAAATCGCCGCTATACTTAGTCTGATTTTTTTTACAGCGCTCACTGCACTGGCCGGTGAAAAACCTTTTTTAGTCCTCCGGACAACGCCGTTGATTGCATCCATGCCCACGGCAGTTATCGCGCCCCGCTGGTCACCGGATGGTAAACAGATCGCATTTACAACACCGGGTTATAAAGGACTTTGGCTATCCGCACCCGACGGGAAAAACATCAG